>DAINBR010000065.1:0-11100 GCA_036732865.1 Bacteroidota bacterium
TCGTAACGGCGACAGCATCAGCGTCACCGGAACGGTCCAGGAACAGTTTGATGTCACACGGCTCGGCAATATCACCAGTGCGGTGAAAGTATCCGGCGGCAATCCCGAACCGGCGGCGGTCGTGCGGACGACTGGCTCGCTGAACGCGAGCAACGGCATTGCCTCCGCAGAGGCGTACGAGGGAATGCTCGTGCGTCTGAACAATGTGACGGTCACTGACATCTATCCGACGTTCTCCGATCCGACCGAATACAACGTGAATGACGGGAGCGGTGCGGTGGTCGTCCAGCGGAGCGGCAAGAACAAGTATTCCAACGTTCCGGCTGACACGATCAGCGGCAAGACGATCCTGCGCGTGGGGGACACAATCGGCTCGCTCACGGGTATCGTGTATTACAGCTTCCAGCAGTATAAGTTTGTGCCGCGCACGGATGCGGACTTTGTGGACGTGGTGTTGACGGATGTTGCGGACCGGACAGGGGCGGATGTCCCGGCGGTGTATGCACTTTCTCAGAACTATCCCAATCCGTTCAACCCCAGCACGATGATTCAGTACATGCTGCCGACGGCGGGGATGACTACGTTGAAAGTGTACAATCTCCTCGGTCAGGAAGTAGCCACACTGGTGAACGAGATGCAGGCGCCGGGTGCATACACGGTGCGGTTCAACGCATCGTTATTGTCCAGCGGTCTCTACTTTGTCCGCATCCAGAGCGGCTCGTTCAGCGCGGTCAAGAAGATGGTGCTCCTGAAGTAAACAATGTTCCTTTCATCCCCCTCCCCGCCGTCTTCGGTGGGGCAGGGGATGCTGTGAACAAAGCCGAACCGGATGTACGCACAATCGTGACACGACTCCCTTCCATATTGCTTGCGTTGCTCCTCGTATGCACGCTGCTGATGCCCGCCTGCCGTGAACATGTGGCGGACAATCCAGTCGCAGGGAAGCCTCCGCAGACATTTCTATGGCTGTATCCCGAAGGCGATATCGGCACGGGTGTGAGCAGGACGCGCCTGAGGTGGTGGGGCGAATCGCCCAACGGACTCGTCCGCGGATTCCTGTTTTCCTTCAAAGTGGTGACGGAAAACCTGACCACCCTTCCATCGCCGGATACATTGCGCTATTCGTGGGTGACGAAGAACGATTCCACAGTGCTCTTTCCCATGGATACCTTGTTCAGGAAGTTCGCCGTTGTCGTGCGTGCGGTGGACAACGGGTTCGCCGGTTTGCCGGAACAGAGTGCTGTAAGAATGCTGCCGTTCCCATTCTGGGACAAGGATGACAATGGGGTGTTCGATGGCGGCGATGCGCGCCTCGATGATTTGAACAGGGCGGTCGATCCTGTGGGAGCAGTGCAGACGTTTCCGATACGCAATACACCCCCGACGATCGGTTTGCTCCCCGCTCCTAACGATCCGAACACCGTGCAGAAGCTGCCCGACACGACATTCACGGTGGCGACGATAGGCTTCAAGGGATCGGATCCGGACGGTGACAACACGCTGGCATCATACCGCATCGCCCTCAATGACACCGGTGCAACGGGTGCCTGGGTGACCGTGACGCTGCGGGATACGATCATCACGCTCGTCGTTCCCCGGTCGCGGAGCGATGCTGCCACCGGCACGGTCACAGCCGACCTTTACAGCGGCAAGTTCCTCGGGCGCCGTCTCATCGGCCAGCTTCCCAATCTCAAGCTGAATGCCGAGAATGTGCTGTATGTTCAAGTCCGCGATGTCGCCGGTGAATACAGTCCGGCCCTGAGACTCCCGGGTTCCACAGAGCGGTGGTATGTCAAGAAACCCGGCAGCAGGCTCCTCCTGGTCAATGACTATACACGGTTTGACGCGCAGCTGGCCCTGACAACCTATCAGAGTGCGCTGGCATCGGTTCCCGGCGGGCAGTTTGCAAGTGTCGACCAGTTGAATATTGGTCTTGGCCTGACGGCATCGGAAAAAGAAGCCGGCAAATTCGGGCGGCTGGTGCCGCAATTTGCCGATCCGGCGCTCGTGCAGACCTTCCTGCTCTACGATTACGTCATATGGTACACCGACGAGATTCCCAGCCTTGCCGTAGCACAGCTGACGGTATTCACGTACCTGCAGAACGGCGGCCGCGTGGTCTTCTCGACCATGTTTCTTAACACCAGCGATCCGCGCGGTGCACTGCGTGATTTTGCACCGATTGACAGCGTCAGCAGCGTGTCATTGCCGCCACCGTCTCCGCCCCCGCCGTCGGCAGGCGATTCGCGGCTGCCGGCGAATTACCTCGTATACCCCGACAGTACAAATCTGTTGGATATCTATCCCCCGCTGGCGCTCAATGCGTCGCCCACCATCCATTCAGTGTTCCTGAGGCCCGTCTACCGCCGCTCCGATGCACGGTACATCTATCACATGCAGCCCGATACCAGAGTACCTCAACGTTACTTCGGGTCTCCGAATATCGGGGTGATTGACGGACAGAATACCATCGTCTTTGTCGGTCTGCCGCTTCATCTCCTGAATAACACGGCACAGGGGAATCCGCTCGGCATCACGGCCTTCTTCGAGAAAGCCCTGCAACAGTTCAGCCCGAATCAAGTCGTGAACAGAACGGTGTTTTAGCCCGCCATGAACCCCCGGAGAAAATATCGCACGATGGCGCCGGCCGGCTCAGGGAAACGTTGGGTGAGCGCCCTGACCGTACTTCTGCTCATCGGCTTGGTTGCCATGGCGCCGCCGACCGCCGAGGCGCAGACACCAGGCCGCATTGTGGGCACCGTTGTGGACACGAAGACCGGCGAAGGGCTCCCCGGCGCAAACGTCACCGTCAAGGGGACCTATTACGGGGCCACCAGTGATATCGACGGCAACGTGCGGATCGAGAGAGTCAACCCGGGCGTCTATACGGTGGAGGTCTCGCTGCTCGGTTACAAGCTCGTTCAGTTCACGAACGTGAAGGTCGAACCGGGCGAGACTGCCACGATTCGGGCCAGACTGGAAGAGACTGTGCTGACGATCGGCCAGGACATCGTCATCATCGGCGAGAAGCCGCTGTTTGATATCGAGGAGACCGCAAGCCGGAGAAATATCAACCAGGCCGACATCCAGGCCGCCGCACTGCAGACTGTGCAGTCGGTCGTTGCCATGCAGCCGGGGGTCGTCATGGCCGATAACGAAATTCACATCAGGGGCGGGCGGACATATGAGAACGCCTATTTGCTCGACGGGATCTCGATACAGGACCCCATGGCCGGTTCGGGGTTCGGCCTCCAGCTGAGTCCTTCGGCAATCCAGGATGTCGAAGTCATTACAGGCGGCTACAACGCCGAATACGGTCAGGCGACATCCGGCATCGTCAACATCACGACTCGGGAAGGATCGGACCGTTACAGCGGATCGATCGGATACAGAACCGACCATTTTGGATTTAACAACGACACACGCTCGAATTGGAACACCAACATCTATGACATCAATTTAAGCGGTCCGGAACCGGTCACAAGTTATCTTCTCCCGGCCATCGGCGTACAGGTGCCCGGCACTGTGAGCTTCTTTGGCACGGCGCACGCAAACCTCAGTGACGGATTCACCCGCTGGGTGGAATCCATCGGACTGGACCGTCGGCCGTCGGCATGGGTTGTCGAGGCGCCGGGCGGGCTCTATTCATCCATATTCAACGGTTCGAGCTGGGCGCCGAGGAGAAGCAACAACTATTCGTGGTTGGCGAAGCTGACCTGGAAACCCAATTCCACGATGAAGCTGTCCTACGCCTTCAACCAGTCAGTGGTCATCGACCAGAATACGCAGGCCATACAGGCGACACTGGAACGCGTAGAGCCCAATCCCGGATACCAGTATCTCTTCCAGTTCATTCCCGACAGTGCCGCGACATTCACGCAGATCAATATGCAGCACTCGCTCTCGTGGATGCACACGCTGAGCAAGCAGATGTACTATGAATTGAAGTTCAGCCGCTACACGGCGCACGTGCGCGGGGACGCCAACGGCAAGCCGTTCAGCGCATACCTCGAGCCGCAGGACATTGTCACCTACCCGGTACTCTATTATAATCTGGGCCGTGACACGGTCGGTGTCGTGCCCGGTGACGGCTTCTACGACCTGGGATCGCCCACCTCGTGGCGCGATCACTTCAGCACGGAGTACACGCTGAAGTTCGATCTGACGAACTTCTTCACGGAGAAGAATAGGTTCAAAGCCGGTGTGGAAGTGCGCTACCAGGAGATGCAGATGGTGGACATCTTTCGTCCATGGGTGAAGCCGCTCGGGTTTGACAGCGATGTGTACGGCATTCATGCACTTCAGGGGACGGTGTATGCCCAGGACAACATCACGTTGAGCGGCATGCTGCTGAATTTCGGACTGCGGCTGGAGTACTGGGCACCGGGCAAATACGTGGACAATGTCGCGAACGACCCGTCGCTCGCACTGATCGTGTCACCGGCGTTGCGCGATGCGTATCTCAATGATACATTCAAGCTGTTCGGCCGGCGGTTCAAAGCACGTCTCAGTCCCCGCCTGGGCATTTCCCATCCCGTATCCGACAATCAAACGCTCTTCTTCTCCTACGGTCATTTTTCGAAGCTGCCGCGCCCGCAGTTCGTGTATTCCAAACTGAACAAGACATCGGTGCGCTCTTCTCTCCCGGTCGGCAATCCCAATCTGAACCCCGAGACGACGGTTGCCTACGAGCTCGGACTGCGGAACCAGATATCGGGCAGCGATGTCCTGACCGTGACGGCCTTCTACAAGGACATTTTTGACTACATAACCGAGAAGTCGGTGCTGCGTGTGGGCACCGTCGGCGGTGCGCAGTACTACACGACCTACCTCAATTCCGATTACGGCCGCGTCCGGGGGATTGAAGTCGAGTACAAAACGCGTTTCGGGAACTGGTTCCGCGGTGCCCTGTCAGGCTCCTACTCCATTGCCACCGGCAAAAGCTCCACCCCCAATGAGAACCTCATCCGACTCCAGCAGGGAGAGCCCGAAAACATCCGGGAGAACTATCTGATCTGGGACCGGCCGATCCAGGCCTCGCTGAGTCTGAACTTCACCGTGCCGAAAGATGAACCGCTCTTCGGAGTCGGGGGCGGCATCCTGGATGACTGGAATGCGTTCGTGCGTATTTTCTATCAGTCGGGGGATCGCTACACGCCGCAGATTTTTACCGGTGTCGACGCTGCTACGGGGCGCCCGCAATATGTCAGCGACATCGACAACCTGAACGGATCGATCGGCGCGTATTGGTTCTATATCGATCTGAACATCGAGAAACTCATTGACCTGGGTTTCGGCAGCCTGGTCGCGAGCATCGAAATCCAGAATCTCTTCGACAATCAGAATGCACAGATTGTCAACCCCATCACCGGCAGGGCATACGAATATGGTGATCCGACGCCGACAAACTACAATGACCCGTTGTATCCCCAGCTGTCGGGCAATATCTCGCCGTTCCCTTACAACCCGGCGCGGTATTTGAACCCGAGGACCATCCGTGGCAGCCTGTCATTCAGGTTCTGAGTAAAGGAATACCCGGGAACTATGTGCGTTGCAGCAACATTGCGGAGTTGGAAAAGAAGTAACGGACGGAGGCCGGCTGCCGTGCTGTCACTGCTGTTTCCCTGCCTCCTTGTCGCTTCCGGGATTCTTCATGCCCAGCTCGTACCAAACCTCGGGGGGCAGCGTGCGGGCATCTCCGCGTTCCAGTTTCTGAAGATCGGTGTCGGTGCGCGCGGCGTGGCCATGGGTGAGTCGTTCGTGGCCATTGCGAACGACGCTTCCGCGCTCTACTGGAACCCCGCCGGGCTCACCCAGACCGCCGAGAACGAAATATTTGCCTCCCACACCGGCTATGTCGCGGAGATCAAACACGACTATCTCGGCGTGACATACCGTCTGACCGATGCCGACGCGTTCGGTCTCTCTTTCTCTTCACTGCATATGAACGATATGGAGATTACCACCGAGACCCAGCCCCTGGGAACGGGAAGATACTTCTCTTTCGGTGACGTCGGGATCGGCATCTCGTACGCACGGAAGATGACCGACCAGTTCAGCTTCGGGGCCACGGTACGGTATGTTCAAGAGACGCTGGATATGCTCACGATGCATTCGGTCATGGTCGATCTCGGGACGTTCTACTGGACCGGCCTGGGGACGTCGCGGTTCGCCGTCGTGATCAGCAATTTCGGTGCCGATGTTGCGCCGGCGGGGACGGCAACGCAGCTCGACGGCGCGGAGGTGACCTCGTTTCAGTCTTTCTCGCTGCCGACGCTCTTCAAGCTGGGGTTCGCGATGGAGCCGTGGATGACGGATGACCAACGGCTTACCGCGTCGATCCAGTTGAATCACCCGAACGACAATGCAGAGAACGTCCGTCTCGGTGTGGAATATGCGTGGCAGCAGACACTCTTCCTCCGGGGCGGCATCAAGCGCACCATCGGCCAGAAGCTGCTTGCGGGGGACGAAACCTCCGAAGAGAGTTACGCGCTGGGTGCAGGGTTCCGCGTGGCCACCGGATTCACTACGGTGCAGGCCGACTATGCCTACTCGAACTTCAACCGGCTGGGATCCGTGCACCGGATTTCGCTTATGCTGACATACTGATGCAGACATCGATGCACATAGTGCGCATTGCCGTGTGTCTCGCCGCCCTGCTCTGGGTGTCTATGCAAACAGGGTGCGACTCGCCCATGGATCTGGGAACTCTTCCACAACAGCCGGCGACGTTGATTGACACGGCCTATGTGACGATCGAGCCGCCGTTCGGCGGGTTCACAGGGCCCGAGGGAATTCTCCTCGGCCGGGATCAGTTGCTCTATGTCGCCGATACCCGCGCAAACCGCATCGTGATGCTGAACAGGGCAGGTGGCGTCCTCAGCACCCGCGCCATGCTCCATCCCGTATCGCTGTCTCAGGATTCGCGCCTTGACCTGCTGGTAGGCGGCGAATTGATCGCCGTGAACGGGGATACGGTGGGAGCAATATTCCGGCTCCATCTGGTTTCGGCGTCACCCGATTCGGCGCATCGCCTGGATGCGGCACGCATCGACACCGTTTGGCGAGAGCTCGCCCATCCCCGGCGGCGATTCCCGGGCATTGCCGTGCTGAGCGACAATACGTACCTCGCGGTGCGTAATGGAACGGACAATACCAGCTTCATTGATCCGGATGCGCGGGTGCTGCAATTCGATGCGTCCGACAAATTCATAACGCCGCTTCCCGCTTTTGTCACCGGCGTCGGAACCGGTATCGTCAACATCAACCACCCGACCGCCATCGCCGCATTTCCCAACAGCAGGGATTTTGTCCTTGTGCAGTCTTCCGACGGTGTGGCGTACGGGGCCCTATGGATGGTCTACCAGAGTACGAGCGAGTTTCAGGGGTGGCTGCCGCGATTCGATCCGGCGAGGCTGGATGACCGACTGGTCGACTTCATCCGTCCAAATCGCTATGTGTATCCGGCCGCTGTTGCCATCGACCCGGCGAGGCGGGACATCTTTGTCGCGGATGCGGCGCTCGACAGTGTGTTCAAATTCACCAGCAGGGGGTTGATCCGCAGCGAGTCATTCGGGCTGCTGCGCTCCGGCGGATTGTTGCGCAGGCCGAGCGGCCTTGCCTTCTTTGAGAAGATACTGTACGTGCTGGACCAGGAACAGGGGATGGTTCTTCGGTTCCGGCTCAGTACGGATGTGCCGAGGTGATTCCGTGCAGTCACCCGCAAATCCCCCTATGCTGGCGAAGACCGTGCGCCGCATCCTGACGGCTGCCGCGCTGGTTCTCCTCGCCCTCCCTGTCCCTCCGGCGCTGGCGGCCGATACCGTATTTGTCCTTCATCCGCACTACCGGCAGGGAACGGGCACGCCACACGACATACTGCGAGAGCGTCCTCTGGCCCGTCCGCGTGTAGGCATCGTCTTGAGCGGAGGGGGCGCGCGCGGTATCGCCCAGATCGGCGTGCTGAAAGCCCTCGCACGGCACAATGTCCCCGTGGATTTCATCGCGGCAACCAGCATGGGTGCGATCGTGGGAGGGCTGTATGCTGCGGGCTACTCGCTGGCGGAGCTCGAATCACTTGCTGTGACCACCGATTGGGACGATGTGCTTTCGCTGGCTGATGACACAAAACGAACCGAACTGTTCATGGATCAGAAACTCGTGGATGACCGCAGCTTCATCGTGGTGCGGTTCGAGGGACTTGCGCCCGTGCTCCCTTCCGCAGTTTCGTCCGGTCAGCGCCTGACCGATTTCCTGAGCGACAAAATACTCCAGGCCCTGTACCATCCGTTTCCCGATTTTGACGATCTCAAGATACCCTTCCGCGCGGTTGCCACCGACCTCATCTCAGGACGCCGTGTGGTCATGCACGACGGCTCGCTTGCGGAAGCGTTGCGTGCAAGCGCGACAGTGCCGTTGCTCTTCACGCCCATCGAGCGCGACAGCATGCGGCTTGTCGATGGCGGTCTCGTGTCGAACGCTCCCATCGACGTGGCCCGCTCTGCAGGCTGCGATATCGTCATTGCCGTCAACACGACAAGCGGTCTGCGGACAGTCGACGAAATGACGTCGCCCTGGCAAACCGCCGACCAGATCATGGGCATCATGATGGAGCGCGTAAACGAGCGCGGCTGGGAGTCGGCGGATTACGTGCTGACGCCCGAGATCGGCCGCCATCCGGGTGCCTCTTTTTACGGTCTGGATACCCTCATCCGGCTCGGTGAAGCCACCACCGAGCGTTGCATGCCGGACATCCTGCAGCTGCTGGAGAGGAGCAGGAAGAAACTCCTGACCGAAGCCGACACATCGGCCCTGCCGGAACCGGTCAGGTGGGAATACGACACCTCGACGATTCCGGATTCAATCCTCCGTCGCTGTGCGTTGCCCGGAGTGACCCATTGGGGATCCCCGGCGGCCATTCGCACATTCCTGGATGAACTTCACTCCACCGGGCAGTACCGGGATGTCAGTGCCGTGGTGCGGAGCAATGCCGACGGCACTGATGTGCGCTTCTCGGGCATCTTCAACCCTGTGATCCGTGAGGTGAGCTTCAAAGCGTGCAAATATGTCAGCGAGGGAATGCTGCAGAAGATCGTTGCGCCCATGAAGGGTGCCATGATCACCCCGGAGACAACCGAGCGGATATTCGAAACGGTACTTCGCGCCTACCGCGCGGGAGGGCTTTCGCTTGCGCAGATCGACACTGCGTACTTTGATGAAGCCACGGGTGTGATGACGATGCAGTTGGATGAAGGCGAGATCTATGCAATCGATGTTCAGGGCGGAGAACGCACGCAGGATCCGTTCATACTTCGTGAGTTTCCTCTGACGGCAGGCGACGTGTTCGAAATCGGCAAAGCACGGAGAGGCCTCTCGAACCTGGGCGGGACGAAGTTGTTCGAGTTTGTCTACCTGGAAATCACCGCAGCAGACAACCGCATCCTCCTCACCATCCGCATCAAAGAGCGTCCGTCGCAACTGGTGCGTTTCGGCATGCGCGCCGACGATGAACGGCAGCTGCAAGGCTTGCTGGATATCCGCGACGAGAACTTCCGGGGCACCGGCATGGAACTCGGATTCACCGTCGCAGGGGGGCAACGCAACGGCGATATTATGCTCGAGTACAAGGCGCAACGCCTCTTTGAAAGCTATGTCACATTCGGTGTCAACGCCTTCCACCGGTCCTACGACAGTTATATGTATGCGACGCCCCCGCAGACGCACCCAAACCGCTGGAAGCGCGATCGTATCGGCGAATACAGGGAAATCCGGTACGGTTTCGGCGTTTCGTTCGGCAGCCTGCTGGAGCGGCTGGGCAACGCGTCAGTGGACCTCCTGTGGCAGAAAGTTCGGCTCGTAAACCTCGACCGCCTGACAACGCTCGATGAACGCTACCGCCTTGTTCTGGTGCGCCTGAGTACGGTCATTGATACAAAGGATAGTTATCCCTTTCCGACGACAGGTGTTGGTCTGAAGTTTTCGTACGAGTTCTCCCTTGAGGGACTGGGGAGCGAGATCGGCTACAATTCCCTGTATCTCATGTACGAGAGCTACGGGAGCTGGGGAAAGCACCTTACGTTCCATCCGAAATTCACAATGGGGATCTCGGACAGGACGATGCCGCTGGCACAGCAGTTCCGCCTGGGGGGGCGCGAATCTTTCTTTGGTTTGCGCGAGGATGACCGCCGCGGACGGCAACTTGTCCTGGTAAACGCAGAGCTGCGCTACCTCTTGCCCGTGCAACTGTTGTTCGATACATATCTGAGAGCGCGGTATGACCTCGGGACCATTTCAGCGGTTCCTGAGGAAATTACATTCAGTTCCCTTCTTCACGGGATCGGTCTCGAGCTTGCCCTGGCAACGCCGGTCGGGCCGGCTGCCTTCGGTGTGGGTAAGAGTTTTTATTTCAGCCGTGCGTTGCCCGATATCCCGGTTCAGCAGGGACCGTTCCTGGTCTACCTGATGCTCGGATATCAATTGTAAACAGGTGCGTGAATCTGTATATTGGTATACTACGTTCAAGTACGACTGGACTGCGTGTATGGCAACGAAAGCTCCTTCCACGGTCAAACCGGCCCCGCCCGAGAGTCTCGAAAAACTGGCTTACAGCAGTGTTGCGGGCATTCCTGTTGAGGACCCCCACGACCTCGACCGGCTGGGCTACAACATGTTTCTCTGGCTGCGCAACCGACACGATCCGTTGGAGTCGGTGATCCGCGCCGCCGGTGTCCGTCTGCGCATCAGCGAAGCAGAGGCGCTGGACCGGATTCGCCAGTACCTGACTGCGCATGGTGTGAATCTCTAGAAACCCGGCAGATCCTCCGGTGCGGGAGCCAGGCGTGCGAATGCCTGGAGAGGCGACATGGCAACGACAGAAATCATGCAGCTGCATAGTGCGGGCGAGGAGCCCAAACCGCGATTTGATTATCGCGGGCGGCACAGGTATGTCGTGACACTGGAGACGCTGGACGCGCGGCCTGTATTTGCAGGAAGGGAAGAGGTGCGTGCGGTTCTCGGCGCATTGCGCGATGAAAGCCTGACACACCATTTCGAAGTGTTGATCTATACCTTTCAGCCCTCGACGCTCACCCTGCTCGTGCG
>DAINBR010000065.1:11110-12349 GCA_036732865.1 Bacteroidota bacterium
CATGAAAACGTTCCTTGCCGCCTTCCGCGCCGCCGCTGCCGCGGCCACGACAGCTACTGCAGGTCCCCGTCTGTGGAAACGCACCTACCGCGAACGTGTGTTGCGAAAAACTGAAGAGCTGCGCAATGTCATACGCGAGGTGGCAATGATCCCCGTCCGGGCAGGCCTCGCCCCACATCCCCTCGCATACGAGTTCCAGGGATCCTTTGTGGACGAACTTTCCTCGCTCCTACCCCGGCCCGGAGGAAGCACGTCCAGCCGCCCGCAACGGTCGTTCGGCAAGGGCCGCAATGATCACCCCAAAGGCTCCAACCAACCCGGCCGTCCCTACCGCTCCAAGCACGCCGGTCGCCGCAACGGTCCCCCGCGACGGACCGGTCGAGCAGACATCCACAAAAAGAAGCCGAACCGCTAGCCGGCGGATTCTTTCTCCTTCCGTCATTTCCGGATTCAGTATACGGAATGTACCTTCACATAGCTTCCCGGTATTTATCTCCGAACAACGGTGCATTGCCCGATGCCGTGCGCGCGAACTCCTTGAGCCAGGGGAAGGCCTGCAGTGCGGGAGGAGGTGCCGGAATCATGCCGCTGCTCCGAAGCATCGCCATACATTGAAGGGCATTGGCGACGGCCTTTCCTCCGGTGGTATTGTTCCACACTACGAATGCACGGGAGCATTCCGGCGGGAGTGCAAAGATACGGCGACGGATCTCCTGCATTTCACGGTTGTTGTAGTGATAGTCGTACCGTCCGTCAAATGTATTGAGCAACCACCCTTTTTCGTTTCGCCCATGAAGCCGGAGGTAGGCCCGGTCGCCGGTCATCCGGGGAATGTAGGGAATGAGTTGGCGGATACGCGGCAAATCCACATTGACCGATCCGACCTTTAGCTCGGAAAACAGGGCGTGAAGTCCCGGATAATCCCATGAAGCATGACGGAGCTCCACGTGCAGTGGAAACTCGGCGAACCGGATGGCGAGACCCTCCAGATACTGGCGGTTGGCGCCGGTATTCGTGAAACTGTACGGAAATTGGGCCAGAACCGCTCCGAGGCGCCCGTGGCTTTGAAGCATATCCAGGAGTGATTCCATGTTGTCCGTCGCCGGCACGGCAAGGGTGCGTTTGTGTGTGAGTGAAGAATGGAGCTTCACGGAAAAGAGAAAGTCTCTCTGCTCCCGCACGGCATTCACCCACTCGCGGGCATCGTCAGCATTGAGCGTGTCGTCCCAGAATGTCGGC
>DAINBR010000066.1:0-12340 GCA_036732865.1 Bacteroidota bacterium
ATGTTCGCGGTGAACACGCCGGAGGTTGCGATACCGGCGCTGTCCGTCGTGGCGGCCGAGCCACCTGCCGCGAATGTTCCGCTCGCTCCGGATGTCGGTGCAGACCAGGTGATGAGTACGCCTTTTGCGGGGTTGCCCGCCGCGTCTCTTGCGCGTGCTTGAAGTCTCGTGGGAAACGCTGTGCCGACGTGAGTGCTCTGTGGAGTCCCCGCGGTTGCCGCAATTGTCGAGGCCGGTCCGGCGATGACCGTTAGAGTTCCTGAACTCGTCGTCGCAAGTGAGCCGGAAGTTGCTCGAACCCTTGAGGTGCCGAGGAGGGTGGCAGTGAAGGTGGCGCTTCTCCTGTCGGCACTCACAGCGAGATTCCCATCGACGACCCCGCCGGTTTTGTTTTGCAGGCTCCAGCTATCTGCGGCAACGTTGGAGACGAAGTTGCCGGCGGCGTCCCGGCCGACGGCGTACACGGTAAAAGAACTTCCCGATGGTATGCTCCTGTCGGCGACAACTGTTCCGGTCCCGTTTGCTGCCGATTCGACACGGATCTGCGAAGGGACTCCAGCGACGACGACGGTCAACGTTCCCGAAGGCACAGCGCTGAGACCGCTCACGGCCGCCCCGATGACTGCCGTCCCTGCCAGCCTTCCGGTGAATGTGGCGCTGCGCATGTCCTCGCTCGGCACAAGGTCTGTGGGGACGATGCCGCCCGAGGAACTCAACAGTGCCCAGGAGTCTGCCATGACATTCACCACGAAGTTGTCATATGCGTCGCGCGCTATCGCATAGACATTGATTGAGGTCCCGGAGGTCACATTCTGGTTGCCGATGACCATCCCCGTTCCGTCGGCGGCATTTTCGACCCGCACTTTGGAGGTTGTACCCGCACTGACCGAGAATTGAGCGCTGACGACAGTTCCCGGCGTCGTCGATACCGTCGAACCCGTTGCCGTGAGCGTATAGCCGGTGCCGGCCTTGTCGATCGAGATGTCATTGAAGGCTGCGCGGCCTGTTAGCACGTTCACGGGGATGCTTTTCGTGCCAAGGAGAGTCCCCCCCGGTCCGGCATTGTTCTGTATGGCTAGAGTCACGGTCTGCGCAACGTCCCCGACAGGGTTGCCGAATGCATCCTCCAACGTCACAACAGGTTGAACGGCGAAGGGCTTCCCGGCGCTTCCGTTCCCGGGGTTTGTGGTGAACTCCAATTTGCTGGGAGCCGCGGCCGAGACGGAAAACTCTCCACTGAGCACGGATGCCAGCCCCGGGCTTGAGGCGGTCAGCCTTTTCGTGCCGGCGATGTTCAGGATAAGGTTGTTGAACGTCGAAAGGCCGGTGGCGTCCGTAGGTCGAGTCAGAGTCCCCGTCAGAGGTCCGATACCGGACGTCAGCGCGATGGAGATGGAGACCCCGGAGGACCGCACGCTATTCCCTTGTGCGTCCTTGAGCTGGACGGTAACGGCGGGAGAAATCGGCGCACCGGCTGTCGCATTGGTGGGCTGCTGTGTAAATTCGAGCTGTGCGGCTACCCCCGCCGAGATGGTGAATGAGGAGCTTGTCGCGGCATCCAACCCGGAGTGCGACGCGGAGAGAGTCTTCGTGCCTGAAAGACTGATGCTCAGATCGGAGAATGTCGCAATGCCGGAGGCGTCGGTCGAGCGGGTCTTCGTTCCATCAAGCGTACCGGTCCCGGACGAGAGCGCCATGGTAATGGATACCCCCGACCCGGCGACGTCATTCCCGAACGAGTCCCGGACCTGCACCGTTACCGCCGGCGAGATCGTCGCGCCTGCGGCGGCATTGGTCGGCTGCTGGACAAACACCAGCTTCGTTGCAGGACCGGGAGTGATGGTGAAAGTATTGCTCACTGCGGCCGTGAGACTTCCGCTCGTTGCCCTTAATGTTTTTGATCCGATGAGGTTAATGCTCAGATTGTTGAATGTGGCTACGCCCGATGAAGTGCTTCTGGTGAGTGTTCCGCTCAGGACCCCGGTTCCGGAAGTGAGGGCGATTGTGACGGATGTTCCGGTGGTGGTGACCGCATTGCCAAAAGCATCCAACAGCCTTACGGTAACTGCCGGGGCAATCACTGCGCCGGCCTCGGCGGTCGACGGTTGCTGGAGAAATGCCAGGCGTGCCGCGCCGGCCGGGTTCACCAGGATGTTCCTCGATGTATCGGAGGTTAGCGTTCCACTGCTGAAGAGAATGGAGATGGTGCCCGCGACATTGTGTGAGAGATTCGAAAATGTCACTGTGCCGTTGTTCGCGGTGGCCGTGAGGATTCCCTGCAGCGTTCCCGTTCCGGCGAGTCGCGCAGCCGTTACCACCGTGCTGTTGTCGCTGGTGACCCGGTTTCCTCCCGCATCGATCACGTAGAGGACCGGCTGTTGGGAAAATGACACGCCGGCCGTGGCGGTCGAAGAAGGTTCGGTCTGAATGTGCAGGCTGGTGGCGGGACCCGAGGTTATGGAGAAAGTGGAGCTTGTCTTGGATGAATATCCCGATGAAGAGGCCCTCAACTGCTTTGATCCAATCAGGTTGATGCTCAGACCATCAAACGTTGCCAGGCCCTGGGAATTGGTTGTGCGAGTCCTGGTTCCACTCAGTGTTCCTGTTCCCGATGACAGGGTAAGGGTAATGGAGACACCTGATCGGTTGTAGTCATCGTTGTCGTCCTTGAGTTGAACCGTAATGGCAGGTGAGATGGGGGCACCGGCGGCGGTGCTTGTTGGCTGCTGAACGAAAGCCAGTTTTTTTGCAGCAGGGCTTAAGACAGCATCAAGAGAATCAGGCGGGCGGGATAACGGGTCTTGCTGAGCACGGAGCAATCCTGTGCTGAGCAGAAAAAGAACGATGATCGATATGGAGGCTTGAAGGCCCTTCATTATCAGATTTTTGCGAATCGGTGATACCTGACTGCAGACTTGGAGAGACGGTAGAGTCGCGCATATATTCGTTTAACAAGTCACAAAGGAATAGCGTTCAAACGGCCGTTCTTTCCCCGCGCTTGAGACCGACCGGCCCCTTGGAAATCTACTATCATGGCATATTAATGTCAACGAGAAATCATTGGGGTTTCAGGGTAGCAACAATGATGTCACCTATGAGTGTGCAACCAAAGGACATTATATATAGACGGGCGGTGTCGAGGGTGCCCCGTACTGTCGGCTGTCCAAAATGCCACAGTCTGTGAACCCAATGGGTTGAACGGAACTGTGCAACTTGGAACGTGTGTTTAACGTAGAATATAAAATATCCATCTGAAAGGAATGCCATGCGCACTGTTGCTCTCGTTTTTTTCGGTTTTATCGCCCTGACCACGACCACTTCTGCGCAGTCCTGGCAGGGTGGGCTGGATTTCCTGGTGGGCTCCCCGCAGGGAGAATTCCGCAAAAATGTTGAGCATGTAGGATACGGACTGGCAGGAAACGTCGGCTTCGCGCCCGAAGGAACCCCCATTATGCTAGGGTTGGAATTCGGGTACATGAACTATGGTTCGGCAAGCAGGCGTGAACGGTTCAGCACAACGATTCCTGACGTTTTTGTAGATGTCACAACGACGAACAATTTCTTACTTGGGCACGCCATGCTCCGGCTGCAGCCGAACACCGGCAAATTCCGTCCCTACATTCAGGGTATGATTGGTTTCCACTATCTGTTTACGGAGACGGAGATCGAGAACATCAATGTTCCCGGCCAGGAAGTTGCCAGCAGCAATAATTTCTCAGACGGCGCCTTCAGCTACGGAGGCGGTGCGGGTCTCATGTTTCTGGTGTATAGTCCGGATGAGGGAGATCAGAGCGACATCTTCGTGGATCTGGGCGTGCGGTATGTGTTCGGCGGCGAAGCGGAATATCTCAAGGAAGGCTCAATCCGGAACGTCGACGGCAATGTGGCTTATGACGTTCTCAAATCCAGGACCGACCTTCTTGTTTTCCAGGTTGGCGTCTCCCTTCGGTTCTAGCAATCTCGCGCGGGAGAAAATCGTTTGGTAAAACGAAACGCCCGGGACGAGCCCGGGCGTTTTTCTTTCTTCACACAGTCTTCCCGGTGGCTGCTCACCCCGATTGCTTTTCGAACGTAAGCAACTCACGGCATTCCGAGATCGGAGACTTCGTCGTTTCAGGGGATGCCGGTCGTCTGGCCACATCGATGTGGCGCGGGATGTACACTTTGCCATGGGAAACAAGTCCGAATCCACGCGCAAGCGTGGTCACTTCAAAAGGAAAATCCACCACGCCAAATTGGCCGGCAGTCTGCTCAACGATGATGGACACCCGACCGCCCTGCTTGAGTATGCGCGCGCTCTCTCGAAGGATTGACTTGAGTTTCGTCAGCGTGTCCGTCTGCGCCGTTCCTGGAGAGAACTCCGGTTCAGTGCCGCGGGGGTAGTACTCGTGGGGGGGGTCGAGGAGAACGTAGTCGATAGAACCGGTTTGTTCCGGTATGCCGGTCTGAAGAATATTGGCGCGTCGAATTCTGCCATCACTCGGTTCTATATCATACATTCTGTATTTCCGGTCATGGAAATACGGGAGTGCATCAATCACATCTCCCGTTGTACCGCTGCCCGCCATCGGATCCACAACGACCCAACCCGATTCGGTATAAAAGAAGAGGGCATTTGCGACAATTTGACCGGGGAGCCGCCCCTTGGCATTTGGCTTTCCGAATCTGGGGTCGGCGGAATCCACAGACCAGATGTTCCTCTCTTTGAGGTCGAATCCGTATCGTGTCTTCTCATCTTCGCGGCGAGCGTGCTCGGCCTCGCGGATTTTCTTCTGAAGGTCGGAAATAGTCCACTTGTTCGATATCGCCATCTTCTCGTAATGGTCTCTCTTCCGGCTGTCCTCCACCTTGGTCGCGAGCTCAAAATAAAAGACCTCCGGAAGGAGACGCTTTTCCACGTCGGGATAGTACGTGTAGTAGCGCTGACACTGCTTCAGCATGGAAAAGGGGAATTTGAAACCCGGCATTTCAGCCATGCGCTTGAGGATCTGTTCCGCGAACACTCCTTCTTTGAGGGCGGCCGGGATCACGCGTTCAACGAGAAACTTGCCAAGGTCCCAGTAATTGTCTGCGGAAAAGGCGTTGACGCGTTCTATCAGAGGGTCTAGTAACGAAGCGGTATTTCCTGCGGTTCCATGGTGTCCCTTGGCCATAGCGGGCCTCCCCTCAGGATTGTGGTAGGTCAGGATCTCAGATTTGTGCTAGGTGAGGGATACGACAGTTTTTCGACAAAGGCAACTAATATCTTCATCATAGTGTTGGTGATGCGCACAATATAGGTGCCATTTGTCCCGCGTGCATGGGGGGATTCCACCTGCCGTTCCAGAGGTGCCGCCGAAGCCCGCTACTTGGCGAGGATCATCTTCCGCGTCTGGACGAATGCGTTGACGAAGCCGGTTGGATTGCGATTATCACAATCGTTGCCAGAGAGGCAACGCGGGCTACCGGGGGTCTCATCGCTCATCCTGTGGCCATTTGCATTTCTAGGGAAGAAGATCGTGAGATATGAAGAACAATATCAATCCGTTTGTTGTTCCTTCTATATTCACCTGTGAAACGTAGCGTCGCCGAAAGGGCAATAGTGCGGGGATTTGCTATCTTGTGATAAACGACGAGGAGTAGTGGATTTGGGATTCTCCAACTGGCTGCTGATTGTTCCCTTGTGTCTTTCAATGTTGGCTAACGTGCAAGAGGACCGGCGTGCAAAGGTACGGCACGTTCAGATTGCCCAAGCGGTCAACGAGTGGCGACCTCTCCCTCATTCGGACCAACAGACAGGCAAGTTCATCATCACACCGGACAGAGCCGGGAAAGGGACATTCGACCCGGCCCTAGGGTACGCACTTCAGCGCGCGCTGGACAGCATCCGGACGGTGCAAGATATCGAGGGGACATCTGCGGCTGTGCTGATCCCTGAACAGGGTATATGGCAGGGCGTCTCCGGCATCTCCTCACGCACTCCGGCTGCCGGCATTGACCCCTCGATGCTCTTCGGGATCGGGAGCAACACAAAAACTATTGTCAGCGCTACGCTCCTGAGACTCGCAGAGACAGGAATGCTTTCACTCGACGATTCGCTGAGCCGGTGGCTACCTGCCTACCCCAATATCACCCGATCGGTGACGATCCGTCAACTCATGAACATGACATCCGGGTTGTTTGACTATCTGAATGATTCCAATGCCCAGGGGGATTCGGTCGAGTCAAATCCCACCCGACTCTGGACTCCGGAAGACATCATTAGAACTTTCGTGGGCCCCCCACACGCTCCTCCCGGGGGACCCTACAGGTACTGCAATACGAATTATGTCCTCCTGGGAATGGTTATTAAAAGTGTTACCGGCAAGCCAGTCTCGTCGCAGATTCGGGAGCACATCCTTACGCCACTTTCACTGGACCACACATACCTGGAGGTTGAAGAGCCGTACGTCGAGCCGGTCTCCCATCCGTGGGACAGCGGAAACGACTTTGCGTCATTGCCTGTTACTGCACACTTTAGCACTCTCTGGACTGCCGGCGGAGTGACGTCGACGGCGGAGAATATGGCTAGGTGGATCAAGGCACTGTTTGGAGGAACACTGCTAACACCGGAATCACTTCATGACATGTTGACCCTTGTCCCGATGTCGTCAAACGCTGCAACAGGTCTCGTCTGGAATGGATACGGACTGGGAGTGAGACAAGGGTCATATTACGGAAAGAGAGTTCTGGGGCACGGGGGAATGGTGATGGGATATGTCTCGATCATGGGGTATCTTCCCCGGACCGGGGCCAGCTTTGCAGTTTTGTTCAATGCGTCCGAAGCCAGTGGAGGCACGGCACTGACGGCACTGCTCGATACGTATCTCAGGACGGTAAGGACTGAGCCTGCGCGACCGGGTGCGTGCTATGCGGTATCCGGCAAGTCCGACAGTTCCGGCGTCTATCTCGCAAACAGCTCGACGGCTGCTCTCACCCCGGTCGGTTCCTCACACTATGGCGAGGTCGTCGGAGCCCGGGTAGATCCCCGTACCGGCATGCTGTGGGGACTTTCGAAAGCAGTCGGTTGGGAACTCGTGCACATCGATGGAGAGACCGGGGAGGCTTATCCCCGGGTGCGGGTAACTTTCCCCCCGGGGTCGCCTGCAGACTTCAGGGGGTTGGATTTCTCACCCGCAGGAGCTCTCCATGTTGGCTCAGTGGACGGGCGCATCTATGAAATCGACACCGCGACCGGCATTGCCGTCTATGCGGCTTCAAGCAAGATCTCGATTTCCGGGCTTGCCTTCGATCCGGCAAGCGGCGAACTCTGGGCTTCCACACGGTCGAATCCGACGCTCAGGGACCGCATCTATAAGATCATGCTTCCGACCGGAGACACTGTGGGAGTCGGCAACACGGGGTTCAATCAGCCACTTGTTGATCTTGCCTTTGATCCATCGGGAAATCTGTTCGGACTCGTCGGGAATCCTGCAAGCCCGCTCAAGAACCGGTTGGCCAGGATCGATCGGATGACGGGGACGGGGACGGTGATTGACACTTTGGGACTGACGGGGATGGTGTCAATTGCATTCTCGCCGGTGCCCACCGGGACAAGTGCGGAAACGCGCGCGCTGGCGGAAGTCCCTGAAAACTTCAGACTGGAGCAGAATTATCCGAATCCGTTCAACCCGAGTACGACAATAGAATTCTCAATTGTGGGTACACAGCTCACGATCCTTCGAGTGTATGACATTCTCGGCCGGGAGATGGCGACCCTGGTGAATGAGCCCCTTCAACCTGGGCACTACCGACGAAGATTCGACGGGATGGGGTTCGCCTCAGGAATCTACGTCTACCGGCTGCAGGCGGGGACCTACGTGGAAACACGGAAGGCGATTCTCCTACGGTGAGGAAACAGTTCGTTTTTTCCCGGGGTGCCGGCAAAAAACAGGTGAGGTCTTCTATGCGTCCAGGTCGTTTTCCTCTCATGCATGCGCTGGTGTTGCTCTGCTTCCTGTCGCCCGGAAGCGGGAAGGCAATCGGGAAACAAGGGAGTAACAGCCCGGCACTGGATCCCGCAGCCCGAGACTCGTTGACTCGGTTGATCGAACAGGACCGGAAACAAACGGAGGAATGGCTCAGAAACGGTTCATCCTCATACCTTGCGACGATCCGTCGGGTGGATTTTGGCGACCGGCTCAGCCTCACGGTGGGGAGTGCGGACGGAAACGATGTGCGCATCGATGATCAGGACAACTTCGCACGCCACCTCCGGGTCACTGTGGTTGACGATTCATTCCGCGTGGAAGCAATAGACGACGGAGCCACTTTTTCCGTGAAAGGCGCACGCATGTCAACAGCGCTCCTGCCGCCGTCTGCGATCGGCATCGGGCGGTTCACGGTCCGCCTCTCACATCAATCCTTCCCCGCGCTCATTGTGTTTGACCCTTCCAGTCCGAGGTTCAAGGAGTACAAAGGGCTCAAATACTTCCCCGTGGACCTCAGGTATCGTTACGTTTTACCGCTGGAGCCGAATCCGAAGAAGGACACCGTCGTCATACTCTCGACTAGGGGAAACCGTCGGAAAGCGCTCCGCGTCGGGTGGTTCGAGTTTCGTGTGAAAGGAGTCCCGTGCAAGCTTGAAGTGTCCCGCTTGCTCGAGCCAGGTGTCGGTGAGAGAAGTTATAGTATCTTCTTCCGGGATCAAACCTGCGGAAAAGAGAGTTACCCCATGGGTCGCTACGTGGAGGCAGAGGAACAGCGTGACGGGTTGTTCGTGCTGGACTTCAACAATGCGTACAATCCTGCCTGTGCCTTTTCGCTGCACTACAACTGTCCGCTGCCGCCGCCGGAGAATCATCTGCCGGTTCGGATTCCGGCCGGAGAGATGGACGCCCACTATATGGCGCACTGATCTGATTCGACAACTCAAAATACTTCAAAGATATTCGGGTATTCAGGCGCCAATTTGACTACATTGTAGTACCAACAACAAACCCACTGGAGTGGCAATATGATCGAAGAGACGACTACGAAGGCGACGCATCGGGGGATCCGAATCGCAGTCATGTCGAACAGGACCGAGCGTGGGCTGGTGTTTTGCTGTACGAACGAAGCCAGCAAGCCAAAGGCAGACACAAAGTGGTTTTTGACACAGGGCGAGGCCATAGCCAACGAACGCTACGAAATCGACGCGGTGCTGCGGTAGCGAACATGAACTTTCAGCGCATACTTCACGAGCCCTGATCAGGAAGCTGGTTGGGGCTTTGTGTTTCTCTTCACCTCAGATCTGTCTACCCGCTGTTCCGTTTCATGTTGCTGCGATAAGTTGGAGGAACATCCTCCGCACCAATCGTTTGCCGTCTCGTGGGTGACCGACTAAAATACGAAGCAGGCACCGTTGAGTAAACGGTCGCCTGCTGTCGTGGAGGAATCCGAATCCGGATACCTATCTGGTGTAGACCATCTTGCGCGTCTGCACGAATGAGCCTGCTGTCAGGTTGTAGAGATACACGCCGCTTGCCATGCCGCTTGCGTTCCAATTGACGCTGTGACTTCCCGGCTCCTTCCTCTCGTTCACCAGCACCGCCACTTCCCGGCCAAGGAGATCGTGCACCGAGAGCCTCACCCAACCGGACCCTAGACCCGTAACCGTGTACCCAATTGTCGTGCTCGGATTGAAAGGATTGGGATAATTCTGTTGCAGGGCAGGGCTGTGTGGCAATGAGGCGCCTTGCTCCACATCAGCCAAAACGGGAAGGTACGACACAGTCAACTGGGGCCGCACGGTGGTATCAATATTCTCTTTGGAGTCAAACCGTTTGCTTGTGGCGGCGCTTCCCTCGTTGCCGATAAGCACCCATCCGAAATTCGCTCCGGGGTTATCAACCCAGTTCTGCACATCGCCGACAAGGCTTGTTGTCGATTCCCATGTGTAGAAACCGACGCCGGTAACAGACACTGAGGCGCTTGACTGCGTGCTGAAATCACTTCCAGGACTCGTCCAGGGGGAGGCATCAAAGAACCGGTGGATCCAGGTTGCATCATTTGTCGTGGCTGTTGCACCGGTTCCCTCATTACCATTGGCATTGGATGTGCCTTCCCCCCAATCGCCGAGAACCCTGTGCAGCCCCACTGGTGTGGTAGGTTCGGAAAGGCTGGTTCGTGACATGTGCAGTGTCAGGGTAACGCTGAGCACTGTGGAGCCTTGTGGGATGTTCTCCGCGATGGGGAATGCAAGGAGTCCTCGCCGGATCGATTCGCTCGGTTGTGCGGTTCTGCCGACGAAAAAAGCCTCGCCGGCGCCATTGCTGACTGCGCCGGTCGCGCTCTGGTATAGTGTGTTGTCCTTTAGCGCCCCGAGTACCGCCTGGTTTTGCGCCGACGTGGAATTGTGAAAGCCGGCAACGCAGAATCCCAGAACAGCTACGAGCTGCAAGAAGCGGTAGGTTCTTTCCATGTCTGCCATCCTGAATTGTGGGTTTGTGCATTCAAATAGACTATCGAGAAGCAGGAATGGTGCATGCGGTACAAAGTGCGTGCCATACATGCGTCCCCTCCCGGGCGTCATGTTTCCGCATTCAGGGATGATTGCGGTATCGAAGCCACATATGGCTGTGACTCATGATCCCGCGGTGTGGCGCCGGTGCCACACTTGGGATTCTGATTCAGATCTGAACGGCTCCCTCCATCCCGGTCCCCGGGTTGTTGCTCATTCATGTCGGATCTGTCATATGCGACTGTTCTGGCGAATGGGGCTGCTCGTTGGCTCGCAGAAGTACTAGTAAACCACAAACTCCGCACCTCCAAAACCGTCCGGTGAAGGCGTCCCAGACCATGAGCATACCGTCTGTCCCTCCCGTGACGATCTGTTCGCCATCGGCGCTGAAGGTGATGGCTGGGACGGGCTGCGTGTGCCTCTTCAGCTCGAAGAGGAGCGCGCCGGTTGCAAGGTCCCAGACGCGCACCGTGGTGTCTCGACTGCATGTCACGAGTCGTGTTCCATCAGGACTAAACCGAACGGCATAAATGGTGCTGGAGTGCCCTGTGATCTTGCGGACGATCTTGTGAGTGCGTGTGTCGATGAGGACAATGACAGTATCGTCGATCACGGCAGCGAGCATTTTTCCGTCAGCTCGCAGGTGAAGTCCTCGCGGCGAGAGCCCTTCGGGAGCAAGGGCCGCAAGCGACTGATCCGCACGACGGGATAACATGTGCCACTCCCCTCCGCGATGTTTCGCTGGTGCAGGCGCGAGCCACCTCTTCGCTTCCGCGGTCTCGTGCAGACGGAGCGAAGCATTCGCTGCTGAGATGTGTGCGAGATACGACTGGTATTCTGGGTCCAGGGAGTCCTGGCCCTGGCTAACCGCGGCACAGGCAGTCAGCAAGGCGAGCGTTGTCCGGATGAGGCTTCTCATGTGGTTGGGATCTCCAGAGGATATTCCAACAGAACGGATATCGGGGGAAATCGGTTCCAGGGATGGTGCGGCTGACTGCGGAAAAGTCACTCTCATTTCTTAATGCAGCGGATTTCCGGAGCATGTTCGAAGCCGAAAGGGAGGAACTTCAAGGCAACCGTGCGGTCGAGTTTGAGGTCCTGGGCTTTATAGACAACTCCCATGCCTCGCTCGCTTGATTTCTCGAGGATGCGATAGTGGGAGATGGTTTTGCCGACCATAAAGAACCAGTTTGACGGTCAACGATCTCGATGAACGAGAAGGAAGATCGCGTAATATATTTGGAGAGTGACCGATAGTCAAATGTCACAATGAACTTGACACCTTCACTGCTTCATCCTTACATTGAGACCCATGAGTTCTCACGAAGATACCGTCGTCCGGGTACAGGACCTGGTCAAAGTCTACCGCAAGAAGTCCCGAAATCCGGTCAGGGCGCTGGATGGATTGAGCCTTGAGGTCAGGAAGGGGGAAATCCTCGGGCTGCTCGGAAAGAATGGGGCAGGGAAGACCACCCTCCTGCGTATATTGACAACCTTGATTCAACCGACCAGTGGAACCGCCGAGGTGTGTGGGTTGAATGTCGTCACTGATCCGTACCGGGTCCGTCAGTCCATTTGCGCCGTCCTTCAAGAAAACGCCGTCGAGGTCTTCCTTTCGGTTCTGGACAATCTTACCACGTTTGGGCGATTCCATTCCATCCCACGGCGGGAAATCCTTACCCGCGCCGAAGCCGTGATGGTGCAATTCGGACTTGATGAATATCGACACCAGACAGTCATCGATCTGAGCGGCGGGCTGAAACGGCGGGTTCAAGTCGCCAAGGTGTTCATGGTGGACAAACCCGTAGTCTTTCTGGACGAAGCGACGACCGGGATGGATCCGGTTAACAAGAGGGCAACATTGGAGGCCATCCGTGAGCA
>DAINBR010000067.1:0-12285 GCA_036732865.1 Bacteroidota bacterium
AAGGACAAAAACAATCTCACGGATTTCTCCCGCCTTCAGGTTCACCCGGACATGGTGCGAACCGATCGGTGCCCATCCATGAGCGCGGGAATTGGCGGAGCGTCCCCGTTCAACGACTACCGGCCGGTCCCAATTGCGGTACGGGCCGAGAAACGTGTCGCGCTGCGTGTCGTACCCGGCGGGCTTCACCGAGCAGGCGAAGTAGGCGAAGTGGTTCCGTCGCTCGCGATATTCCGTCTTGTGGTAAATCACGCCGCGATCGATCTCCACCTCACCCGTGCTGAAGTTGCGCTGGAAATTCGTTGCGTCATCCTGCGCGTCCCAGAGACAGAACTCGATGCAACTGAATACCGAAAGACGGGCCGGCTTGCGTCGGAGGTTGGTGATCAGCAGCCGCCAGATCTCCAGGTTCTCGCCGAGAGGCACGAAGTAGAGGGTCTCCGCCTTGATGTGATGGAATGTGGACCCAATAATGCTGTATCCCATGCCGTGCCGGCAGGAGTAGTCTTCGACTGCATGTCTGGTGGGCTGCCATGATGGGGACCAAAAAGACCCGTCGACGTTGTCTCGCAGGTAGATGTACCGTCCGCCCGTGTCGAACGGAACGTTGTTGTAGCGGTACCGGGTCAGGCGGCGCAACCGCGCATCGCGGTAGAACGAGTAGCCTCCCGCGGTGTGGGAGATAATCCCGAAATAGTCCTCGCAACCCAGGTAGTTGATCCATGGAAGCGGAGTGTCAGGCCTGCTAATGACATATTCCCGCCGCTTATCGTCAAAGTGTCCGTATCTCATGTGTTCCCTTATTCTCTTTGTCTGCTGTGTCCGATCATTCAATTGTCGCCGCGGTCCATTATCTGCACACGGGTTACTTCATCAACTTCGTTCCTCTGGTCAGCGTCGCCTGTTTGAAGAACTCCCCGGCTTCATGGAGTGATGGATTTACTGCTTCGTGAGGCGCATCATCAATACGTCTTTCGAAGGAATTGTGACACGCAGCAGCTGCTGCGTGCTCCCGAGAGACTGCCGCTTCCAGAGATCACGGATGGCAAAGGTGGCTGCGCCGGGATCGAAGGCCAGCTTGGAGATATCGTCGCTAAGTTTGAATTCCGGCCACTTGACCTGAATGGTGCGTGCTGCTTCGGAACGGTTGAGGAGGCAGAAAGCCCAATTTCCGCGCACGAGAGGTTTCACCCACACCTCGATGCCTTCGGGTGTGCATGTGTAGCGGAAACCCTGCACGCCCAGCGAATCCTGATCAACGGCAATCACTTCGCGGTTCGTGAGGATCTCCAGTGTCGGCGCGCTCATGGATATGATATCATTTCCGGCGATCAACGGGGCGGCCATCATGCACCAGATGGAAAAATGAACCCGGTCTTCGTTGACAGTCATGCCATTTCCTACTTCGAGCATATCGGGATCGTTCCAGTGGTCCGGGCCCGAATACTGCCTGATTCCCTTGCGGATCTCGACGATCTTCATGACCCCCCATGAAGACCAGCTGCCGTGATTGACTTCGCAGTCAAAGCAAGGGGCGATGTCGCCGGTGGTGCGCCAGAGATGGCCTATTTCTTTTCCCCAGAGCCAGGACTGGTTGTCTCCCCACTCACAGAGGCTGAATACGACGGGTCTCTTTGCGGCGAACAAGGCATCACGCATCGTCGTGTATGCGGCGGCGGCATTCAGCCCGGTGGTGTTGCACCAATCGTACTTAAGGTAGTCGACTCCCCACTGTGCATAGGTCAGCGCGTCCTGATACTCGTGTCCGCGGCTTCCGGCGTAGCCGGCGCACGTCTGGTTGCCGGCACAGGAGTAAATGCCAAACTTCAAGCCTTTGGAATGCACGTAATCCGCGAGAGCTTTCATGCCGGAGGGAAACCGCAGTGGATCGGGTCGAATCCACCCGAGGCTATCGCGTTGCCCCTGCCAGCAATCGTCGATCACCAGATAGCGGTACCCGACGGTGGTCATCCCGCGGGATACCATGGCATCGGCCGTCTCGCGGATCAACCGCTCGTCGACCGCGCAGCCAAACTTGTTCCAGCTGTTCCAACCCATCGGTGGCGTCAACGCGAGTCCATCGAATTTCTGTGCCCGCAGGGGTACGAAGGAGACGCAGAGGAGTATGAACAGGACTGCGCATGAGACCCAGAGGCGAGGTGTCACAATGGTTTCCTTTCTTTTACATCCGCTTCCAATATGCAACGAGTTCGAGCAGTGCATTCCTCCGCCCGCGGATCATGTCGTCTGTTGTATGTTCATCGCTCAGGAGGGCGATGCAATTCATCAGAGCCCGGGTCGCGGAGTGCGGGGATTTCCACATGTGTCCCTTGGGTGCAGTGAGGACGTCCGGCCCGCTCTCCCACCCGTATTCGAACCATCCGCCGAGCCGGTGATCGATGAGGAATGCATCGATGTACTCCCATTGTTTCTCCAGCATTTCGCGATAGCACCGGTCGGAGGGGAAAATGTGAGAGAAGAGGAGGAGCACATTGAGGGCGTCGGCCTGAACCCACCACGTTTTCAATGAACGGGTGATTGTGCAACGGGATGAATCATCCTGATAGTACCCGCCATTGAAGAAACCGCAACCGTTTTGATCCCAGCCGTTGGCGATGGAATGTTCGAGCAGACGCTGAGCTGTGAGCAGTGTTCGAGAGTCGTTGTCGACACCGAGTGCATGCGAAGCTTCGAGCAGAATAAATGCGGTCCGGCAATCATGACCGAATGACACACGATCGGGCGCATCGTCCGACCGGAGGTACCCCTGTCTGGTTGCCGTCGCATCACGGACCATCCTGAGGAGGTGGGCCAGCCGGTCCTTCAGCGTGCGGTCCTTCCAAACGCGATAGAGTTCAGTATAGGCCTCGAGGAGATGAATAGAAACGTTGAAATCCTCCTCTGCGCATTCGTGAGCCCCGACGATTGTAGCCATTCCTGCCCCGACAATTGCAGCCTCTCCTGACTCGACAGTTGCAGGCTTTCCGCTGGCGGCTTGCCCGATTGCCCTCCCCTCACGAGTCAGAGACCTTGCGTAGCGTCCATTGACCTTGTCAAAGGCATGAGATTCGAGCCAATGGAACGTCTCTATTGCCAGGTCGAGTGCAAGGCGGTCATCCGTTAAACGGCTGTATCGGGCCAGGGCGTGGACCGCGCAGGCATTGCCACATGTGCGCTTCTCCTCTTTCCAGCCATGACAATCGGAAAACCCGCCGTTCCGGTTTCGTATCTGGTAGAACCCCCTGTACTCTTGGTCCCACATAAAATCACTGAGGAAGGCGACACCATGCCGGGAATACGCGATGTACTTTTCAGCGTCCGGTAGAAAAGCCGCTGCCTCTGAGGTCGTCCAGACGTGCCGGGCCTGTGTAACGATCATCTTGTCCTGGTCCGGCAGGAGCTGCCAATCATGGGAGAGGTTTGTATAGTACCCTCCAGAAGCCCTATCGAGCACTAAAGGGTACCAACATGCGAGCAGGTCGTCCACAAGGCAGCGGGACATCGACTCGCAGAGTCCATCCGTTGAACTCAGCATGAGAGGCATCGGCGACCCTGCTTGGTGGGACCGAATTTGAATAAGCAAAAACCGTTCTCTCTTGGTTTGTCGTTTACGGCTGACAATGAGGATGCGGGAGGCCTCGTTTTTATCATTTTGAGCATACCTTATTACTATGATATTTTCAGCGCTTTTTGTCTGGCGATGTGGAGCCTTGCAACTTGATTTTTCCGTTATTTTGGCGTTCAATTGTCCGAAGGCAGGTTCAACAGTTTGGCACTAAGCTTGCCGCCGTGTACGCGGGGAGAAATGTGCCTCTTTGGGCACAGATGGTTCCCCAGACCTTCCGGGCTACGCCTAATGAGCTTCCGTGCGACAGCTCTGCCACTTTCCGTACTTTTGCTGCTTTTCTGGGGCAGCGCATCGGCGCAATTCAGTGACTTCATCATCCGGGACGGTGACAGGTTGCTGGAGGGGGGACGGCCTTACCGTTTTATATCTTTCAACGTGCCCAATCTCCATTACGTGGAGGACCATTTACCGTTTTCGGGCACAAATCCCTGGAGACTCCCCGACGAGTTCGAAATCCGCGATGCCCTGGGCGCCATCAATCAAATCGGCGGCAAGGTTGCGCGCATCTATGTGATCTCGGTCCGCCGCGAAGACGACACCCCCGATATCATTCGCCACGTGGAGGCACCGGGGAAATTCAATGAAGCAGCATTCAGGGCTCTGGACAAGGTTCTGCAAATCGCGAATGAGACGGGTGTGCGCCTTATCATCCCCTTTGTCGACAACTGGCGGTGGTGGGGCGGGCCACGTGAATATGCGGCATTCCGGGGGAAGGCTGCAGACGAGTTTTGGGATGACCCGGAGCTTATCGAGGACATCAAAAGCACCATTCGCTTCGTGATCAACCGCCGGAACACCTACACCGGCGTCGCCTACAAGGACGACAAAGCGATCCTTGCATGGGAGACCGGCAATGAGCTGGTGACTCCTTTTGAATGGACGAGAGAGATTGCCGCGTACATCAAGAGCCAGGACGAAAACCACCTCCTCATCGAAGGCACTCATGCACGGGAGCTTTCCCAGGACGCCATTGACGATCCCCATCTCGACATCCTCAGCACACATCACTATCGTGATCCCCGGGTGTCGCTCGAGGCAATCCTCTCAAACTGGGAAAAGGTGAAGGGTAAGAAACCGTACTTCATCGGGGAGTACGGTATTATTCCGACGCAGGACATCCGTGCAATCACAGACACCATCATTCGTCTGGGTTTGACCGGGGGATTGCTGTGGAGTCTCCGGTTTCGCAACAGGGAAGGCGGATTTTATAATCACTACGAATACAACGGCTACTCGGCATACCGTTGGCCCGGATTCCAGGACGGCGATGACTACGACGAACGCATGGTCCTGAGCCTCATACGTGACAAGGCATACGAGATTGACGGTGTGTTGCCCCCGCGCATCCCTGCGCCCGCCGCTCCGGTTCTTCTAGAATGCAACGATGTGTCGGCCCTATCTTGGAGGGGCTCTGTCGGAGCGCGGTCGTATACGGTGGAACGGAAAGATGCCGACTCTCTCAAGTGGAATACTGTCGCCGCGAGCGTCGACGAAAGCAGGTACCAGTTCAGACCTTTGTTCAGCGATGAAACCGCCGCCATCGGCGGGCGATATCTCTATCGTGTGCAGGCAAGAAACGAATCCGGGACCTCCGACTATTCGAATACCATCGGCCCGATCACTGTTAATGCCGCCATTCTAGTTGACGAAATGGATTCCTTCAACAGGGTATTTCAGAAAGACGGCGACTTGAGCCTGTTGACATTCAAAGACATCCGGCTGGCGAAAGAAGATAGGAGCAGGCTGGCGGGAAAAGAGGGGAGTTACATCGTGTACAAGATTCCCGGAGATGCCCGGTCCCTCACCGTCGATGCCGTCTGCGCGAAGGACAGTCTCGGTGTGAGTGTCGCTGCCGACTCAGCATTGGGCATGCTCAAAGAGGTCCCCGTGAAGTATCGGAGGTACCGGTTCGGGGCGAATGACTACGGTTTCTATGATGCCGTATCGTTCGCATCAGACCAACTTCCCCCCGGCACCCGATTCGTCAAGATAATGATGCGTGAGGGAGTGCAGATTTGCAGAGTTGAGATCGCTTACCGGACCTCGTCGGCTCTATGACCGAATAGGTTTTTCATACGTGCGGTACTCAAATGAGCAAACGTTTTTCAATGGTTGGAACGACACCTTCCTGAGGAGGAGTCTATGCTGCACAGTCTTTACAACTTGCGAAACACGCCTGCGCTGGCCATTCTTCTGGGAATCCTGCTGGCGCCCAGCACTGTGCTCGGCCAGGAAACGGGCAATGCCAAAGGCAGGATATTTGACAAAAAGACCGGTGACGAACTCCCGGGGGCGAATATCATAGTGCTCAACACTTCGTTGGGTGCTGCGACGAATCTCGACGGGAGATTCGAAATCCGCAACGTTCCTGCCGGAAGGCAGGTATTCAAAGCATCGTACGTAGGGTACGTATCGCAGTCGACCGAGCAGGATGTGATGGCGGACGCAACGGTGGAGTTTGAAATCGGCCTCACGGTGCAAACGCTCGAGGGTGAAGAGGTCCTTGTGACTGCTCAGGCGCAAGGGCAGAATGAGGCAATCAACCTGCAGTTGTCTTCCAACACCATCGCCAACATTGTCTCCGCCGCAAGAATCAAGGAGCTGCCCGATGTGAACGCCGCAGAGTCCATCGGTCGACTCCCGGGCGTCGCCATCAACCGGTCGAACGGTGAAGCGAGCACGGTGGTCATACGCGGCCTTTCCGCCAAGTACAACACGATCATGGTGAACGGCGTGGCTCTTCCCGCAACCGGCGGGGATGACCGCAGCGTAGACCTCTCGTTGATCTCCTCGAACATCCTTGACGGCATCGAGGTGAAGAAGGCGAACACGCCTGATATGGAGGCAGCAGCCCTTGGCGGCACAGTGGATCTCAAGTTGAGGGAGGCGCCTGTCGAACCTCAGCTCAACCTTTCGGCCCAAATGGGATATAACCGGATTCAGGATTACTACGGGAACTATGCGTTCACCGGCAACTGGAGCAGCCGGTTTCTTGACGGCGACCTCGGAGTCATCGCGAGTCTCAACACCGACAGTTACAACCGCGCCGCGGACAAGTTCCAGGGCTCCTACCTGACAAAGAGGATAGCTGATAAGGTGAGTGTCGGTATTCAAGACGTTCAGCTGCGAGATGAAAGCGTGATGCGCAAACGTGCAGGGGGGAGCCTGCTGCTGGATTACGTTATCCCGTTCGGGAAAGTCACCGCGAACGGCTTCTATAATCAGCTCGGGACCGATCTCACATGGCGCACGAACAGGCCTGATCGCGAACACGGTTCCCACTATTACGACTTTCAGCAGGAAGATTCCAAGACGAATATCTTCACCGCTGCCCTGGGTATCAAACAGGATTACGACCTGATCAAGTTCGACGCCAGTCTCTCCAGAGCCGGTTCGTACGCCGACAACCCGGAGATCCGCACATGGGGTTTTGCGCAAGAGAACAACGCCTTTCCCAATGCACCCCTTGACACATATCCTTTTGACCTCCCGTCTCTGGAAACCGTCGATTCGAATAGAACCGGATTTCAATCCGCCTACATCAATTCTACGAGACGATGGGAATACCAGAATTCCTTCCAGGTGAACGTCTCGATGCCCGTGAGTATCATCGATGAAGTGAATGGGTACGTGAAGATCGGAGGAACATACCGGTGGCTGAACAGGGCAAATGACGAGACATCGTGGGGTCGCGATGGTCTCCAGTACGGTCAGACCTCCGTGAATGCGCCGTTGACGGCTGCGCTCACGAAGCTGGCGGAGTTGTACCCCGAGGATTTCAATTGGCAGGAAGATTCCACGCTTGCGCGCAAGTGGGGACAGCTTCCCATAACGCGGTTCCTTGACTGGAGCTATACACGGGACAATTTCCTCGGCGGTACATGGCCGCAGGGGATGGTGGCCAACTTCGGGTTGCTCAACAAATTCACTGATGCCCTAAGCTCGACCACCGAATGGAAACAGTACGGGGTTGGGAGCCTTGGCCGCGACTACAGCGGTATCGAACGCTATCAGGCAGTCTACCTAATGACCGAACTGAATATCGCCGGGTTCGTGACCCTGTTGCCAGGTGTCCGCTTCGAACGCTACTTCACCGCGTACCACGGTCAGGTGTTCAGAGCCAACAAGGTCAGCAACGTCGAACAGGCCCCCACGGATTTAAGCCCGTTGTACGTCGAGCGTGACAATCAATTTTGGCTTCCTATGGTGCAAATGACGGTGGCACCGTTGGACTGGCTGAAGATCAGGCTTGCGCGGACGGAAACCCTGACGCAACCGGACTATATGATGTATGCACCGATCACTTCAATGAACTCCAACAACAATTACTGCCGTGCCGCCAACTCGCTTCTGAAGCCGGCACACTCCTACAATTGGGACGCGTCCTTCTCGGTGTTTGACAACAACATCGGCCTGCTGTCGTTATCGGGCTTCTACAAAGACGTGTACGATCTAATACTCCAGAGCACGATATATTACACGCAGCCTCAGGGCACGGACGATCCTGGGTATCCGCTTCCCCATGGTTTGAACATCCCTGAGCGCTGGCTTCGCGACAACAGCTTCCAGATCGACACCTATACCAACAATCCGGCGCGCGCAATCTATAAAGGATTCGAAGTCGAGTGGCAGACGCACTTCTGGTATCTGCCTTCATTCCTGCAGGGGATCGTGTTGAACGTGAACTATACGCGCATATACTCGCAGACGCACAAACAGCTCTTCAATATTGTCCCCACAGACATCATCATCCCTGGCCACCGTCCTCCTCTCTATCAAAAGAAGCTTGTTGAATCCTCACGGACGGCCCGCATGCCCGATCAGCCGGCACATACCGTCAACATCAGCGTCGGGTACGACTATGAAGGATTTTCCGGCCGTGTGATTTTCCTCTACCAATCTGACAGGACGAGCTTCATTGCCATCGATGAAGCTCTGGACACGTACGTGGCGGACTATTACCGGTGGGACATCACGGTCCAGCAGAAACTGGGCTGGGGGATACAGCTTTTTGCGAACTTGAACAACCTGAACAACAGGCATGATGAAACCTACCGTGGGTATACCATGACCAACCCCTCATATCTGGAGTATTATGGCTTCACAATGGATGTCGGTGTTCGATTCACGTTGTAGATGTCCCAGCAGCACGCGGAGTTCCTAATTCACGATGTGCCCCAGCCACAAATCGTTGGAGGAGTGATATGAAACACCACAGTACGCTTTTTCTTGTGGTTCTCGTGGTGCTGGCCATCCTCTGGCCCGCACAGATGGTCCGATCACAGGACACGCTCGTTGTCCCCTGGTCGAAAGATGGGATCAATCCCACGATCGACACACTCCGCAGTGTCATCATGGGGGACACCCTGGCCAACGGCAGCAGGGCAAACATGAACCGTGTGTACAAGCTGCAGAAAGGAGGTCTGTACTGGCTGGCAAACCGTATAGAAAACTCCCAGAACGGAAATACGTTCCCGCTGCGCATCGTGGGTGAACCGGCCGGCACCACGTTCATGGAGAACCCGCCGTATATCCAGAATGTGCTGACTGCATCAGGCGGCAATCCTGACGGCCGCATGTTCACAGGTCTCACGGATGTGACGTTCAAGAACCTCTACATCACGGGCCGTTGGAGCACCGGTGCGCAGACGAGCAATTATCAGTTCATCACGATGACGGCTAACAATTCCACGTTCATCATCGATAACTGTATCATCGAGCAGTCGAACTTTGCGCCGATCGCTTTCACGGGATCGGGAAACAGAATCACGTATACCAACAACAAGTTCAGAAACCTCGTCGAGAGGCCCATCACGCAGCAATGGACCGGACGCGGCATTTCCATCTGGGCGGACCAGGATTCGGTCATTGTGGAGAACAACACCTTCTTTAACACCGGTTGCTTCGTTCTCCAGATCGAAGGCGGTGCAGCCAAGTATGTCCGGTTCAACCACAACACCGTTGTGGAATGCGGACGTCAACTTGTCCAGGGCAACTGGTGGCAGAATGCCTACATTGCCAACAACCTCATCATCAACGGCTTTTGGCAGGGAGAAGGAACATCTGACCTGACCGCCACCGGCCGTGATCCGCGGCAGACGCATAACGGGCTCTTCACTATCGGTCCGTTGCCATCTGTGTACGGTGTTCCTAATGAGGCACGCCGTATAGTCGTCGCGAAGAACTACGCCTATCTCGACCCACGCTTCACAACGCTGTATACTGCAGATGGGGTCCAGCGGGCGTACTTCCTGGATCCGATTTCAAAACTGGACTTCTCGAACCTCTATACCGTCGCAGGCGGGAACCATATGTACGTGAGGGACACGGTATGGCTGAGCAGTTACCCGGCCGGAATGTTTGACCCGCTCAATGACGTCAACTGGCAGAAGCCGCAGTACACGACTTCGACCGGTTCGATGCTTGATTCGATGTGGGCGTGCATCCGGACTCTCCGTGCGAACCTTACCCCGGGTGCGCAGTTCGTGTACAAGCAGAATTCGGCGTGGACGGACTATACCTGGCCATTGCCGGAGAATTTTGCTTACACGGAAGCCAGCATGATGACTGCCGGCACGGACGGTCTCCCCATCGGCGATCTGAACTGGTTCCCGACGAGCATGGCGGCATTTCTCGCAGACAAGGCCGTCAAAGTCAAGTCGGTGGAAAACCTCGCAGGTCAGGTTATCGTCACCACGCTGGATTCGACCATCCAGGCGGAGAACACCACGCTTACAACCCCCGCAGCCATCAAGTCGACCCAAGGCCTCACGTACTTCGAGTATAATGGCAGCGGGTCAATTACCTGGACGGTCAATATCACAAATGCCGGCAAGTATGATACGAAATGGCTGGTCCATGAGACCGGCCGCGGTCAGAGTGGTCCGTGTCTTGCGATCGATGGACAGACGTTTGTGGACAGGGCACACGGTTGGGGCCAGTTCGTCATGGATCCACTCCTTGGACCAGCCGCGGGTCAGCCGAACAACGATTGGATCTGGGTTCCCATTGTTGCGGACTCGGTGATGGTCACTTCTCCCTGGGGTGATTCGTTGGCCACTCAGACTCTCTTCACCTTGACCGCAGGCACGCACACTATCGGGGTTGTGGGCGGCGGGTGGGGCACGGTGAGATTCGCCGAAATCCAAATGGTGAAGCGTGGCACGACAGACACAATCAAGTTGAAAGCCCCCGACGCCGTCCCGGTGCTGGTTACTCCGGGAGCAGTGGGCGTGACCTGGGTGGCTGCCGGATTCAAGTTCGTCGAGATGGGCACCAACGGAGGCATCACTTTCACCGTGAAGCCGAAGGTCGCAGGTAATTACCACCTGAGGGCGTTCGGACAGAACCTTTCCGGATCCGGTGCGACACTCACGGTGAAGGAGGGGGCAACAGTTATCACGAGTCCAGTGATGCCGTTCAAGACAAAGCCTGGCGGCAGCATACCGGACTCCACAGGAAACGACGTGTATTCGGGCGTGTTCGCGCTGACAGCCGGCGACCATGTCTTCACCTTGAGCGGTTCGGGTGTGAACATAGACTATGTCCAATTGATCAAGGAGGAAGTTGTGGCCGGTGTGAACCCCGGCGAACAGCCATTCTCCTTTGCACTGGACCAGAACTATCCCAACCCGTTCAACCCGGCAACGACGATCAACTTCTCGTTGATGAAGACCTCTAACGTGACGTTGACCGTGTTCAACATCCTCGGTCAACGAGTGGCAACACTCGTCAACGGCCAGCTCTCCGCCGGGGAACACACGGTGTCGTTCAACGCGGTCAACCTGGCGACAGGCGTATATCTGTACCGCCTGGAAGCAGGCCAGTATGTCGCCATCAAGAAGATGATGCTCCTGAAGTAGCCGGACCCCAGAATCCGGTGCAGTGATTGCAGGGCGGCCGGCAGCGCTATCGCGTCAGCCGCCCTGAATTTTTTCTTTTACCTGCTGAGGGGCTCCATGCCGACAATCAGAAGACTGCATGTGGTGTCCTTCGTTCTTCTATTCTTCATGCTGTCAACATCCGTTTTCTCCACGATGGGATGCGCGACGATGAATGACAAACAGGCACCGGCGCAGACGAACCTCGACACCATCGCCTTCCAGATGCGGGGCGCGCTCGACGCCGAGTTCGCTGCGTGGTATCCGCGATCCGTCGATACGCACTGTGGGGGCTTTTTCAGCGACCTGGACTATGCGTGGAACGTAGACGGCCCGCAACAGAAGTTCGTTGTGACTCAGGCGCGCCATGTCTGGTCGGCCGCACATGCGGCACGGTTCTACAACACTGACACTCCCTTCACAGCCATCGCCGCCCACGGTATCGCATTTCTCCGGGACAAAATGTGGGACCCGCATAGGGGCGGCTTCTATGACATGGTCACCCGGGAGGGTGAACCGATCCTGGAGGATGGTCGCATCATCAAAAAGGCGTACGGCAATTCCTTTGCCGTCTACGCGCTGGCCGAATGCGCCGGTGTCGCGGGCGATACCGCCGCGCTCCGTATGGCACAAGAGACCTTCCGCTGGCTCGAAGCACACAGCTATGACCCGCAGCACGGAGGATACTTTCAATTCATCGACCATGAGGGAACACCCCTGGAAAAAGGGTGGAGAGATTCCCCTCCCAAAGATCAGAATTCGTCTATTCATCTCCTC
>DAINBR010000068.1:0-12272 GCA_036732865.1 Bacteroidota bacterium
GAGATGAAAACGCCCGGCTCCCTGCGAAGGGTATCCGGGAGCGAGAAGAAGTCGATGCCCATTGCCTTTTGAAGGATCTGGTCCTGTTCATCCGATGTGAGCCAGAACGGAACGGTGACAGTCCCATCGAGGACCAGGTCTTTCTGGAGGGTCCGGGCGAACGTATTCAATTCATCCCTGAATCCATACTGTAAATCGATCTTGAGCATCTGGTCATCCGGTGCGGGTGCGTCGGGAGATTCGGAGCAGGACCCGGACAGCAAGAGCAACGCCGGAATCAGCAGAAGCAACACTGGAGTCGGCCGCAATACACCTTGAGTCAGCTGAAACACCATCGCATGCGATTTCATCGAGGCAATGCCCTCAATATTTCATGAATCATCTTATCATCAGGGAGGTGTTCCACTACTGTTTTACCGCTTCGAATGTCCCGGTACTGGTGATCCCCACAAAACTGATCCATGCCCATTCACCGGAGTACCGGTTACCGTCGAGTGTGCCGCTCAGCAGGAGATTATTATCCCTGAATTGGGGATTGAGATCTATCCACAATTTGCCGTCGTGGAAGCCGCCCGCAAGCGTACCGTCGCCGGTTTGCGGACCGATGTCGCGGGGATTCCCCACCGGCGCAAAGTGCCACTCCCCCGAAACGGATTCGGAATTGACAAAAGTCAGCTTAAACCAACCGTGTACGACAAGAATGCCTGAAGAATCATAGCTCGCATACTGATACCTGCCTCCCTGCGTCGGATCGGTCGAAGGGTCAGGCGCCATTTTGAGTTTCTCCCGCACGGTCTCTTCAAACTTCAGCAAAAGATCGCGGAGCTGAATATTGGTCACCTCTTCCTTGTTTCCCTCGTGCACCAAATACACCCGGACCCAAGAACCCGCCGGGAGAGTGGTTTGTTTGAAATCGCCTGCGATCTCATACTTGCCGGCGAGGGCGTTCGTGAGGGCGCCGAAAGAGGAAGCGTCGATCTCGTCCGCCGCAATCGAAATGAGAATCAGCGTGTCCTTGAACTCCCGGTGCTGTATTACTGCGGTGTATGAACTCGAATTCGCATTCGGGAGCACCGTGAAACCGAGGTCCCCGCCACCCTGTCTTTCTATCACCATCGCATCGTACGATCCGGCGTTTCCCCCGATCGCATCCGTCGAGAGGTCTTTGCACGATGTCCAGGCAAGCATCGCCAGGAATATCCCGGCGTAGTGCCATGCACGTTTCATTGGTGTCTTCTCACTATTGATATGGTCATCTGGACAACACCATCAACATCGTCAGCGTATTGTCTGAGATGCCTCCAGTTTCAGAAACGGATATTCATTCCCACTGACGGATAGAGCGGGAAGAGTGTAAGTTCCCTGAGTTCCGCCGTCCACATGGTCCGCGAGTTCGGACTGCCGTTCAGAGTCCAGACGAAGGGATCCAGGAGACCGTAGGCATTCAGCATCCGGAGCGAGAACTGACACGACACTCCCCAGAGCATGACGCGCTTCATGACGCTGATCTCCAACCGCTGGAAACCGGGCGTCTTGCTCCCGTTGGCATCGAGGGCGAGGGAGCGCTCATAACTGTATGTCGGCCCCTGAGAGGGATCAGCGGTATCTTTGATATTCATAGAGATCGGCGACGCCGCCGTCACAAGAGGAGGTTCCGAGGCAAGGACACACACAGCTCCCACCGTCCAGTCATCACCCGGCGAGTAAGTCGCCCAGAGCTCAAGTTCATGCCTGCGGTCGAACGCCGGAGCAAAAGGCTCACCATTGTTGATTTCCGCAAACGTATCGCGAAGCCAGCTTAACGTATACCGGAGGGAGCCCGTGAACACTCCGAATCGTTTGCGCATTGTGATACTCCCGCCATACGCGTGCTCTGTGCCATAGATCAGCGCCTCACCGAGGCTTGAATGCTTTCCGCTCTGTGCAAGGAGCGTGTACCCGTGATAATCGTGGGTTACGCGATAATATGCCTCCGCGCCAGCGAGATATGCATCGGCACCCCAACCCCGTTCAGCCCCCACGGTGATTTGCAGCGCTGTCGTGGGTTTCACTGAAGAGGTTGTCGGGTACCAGAACACGGTGGGATAGAAGAAAAACACACCGGTGTTGCGATAGGGATGGATGAACTGGTTGATTGCCGTCAACGATCCATACAGCCGCGTGTTCTCGTCCAACGCAGCGATGAGCGAAAACCGCGGATCAACCCCTGAGCGTGTTCCGCCCTCACCCATGAACGACGTGGCGCGGGCCCCCAATTCTGCAGTCAGCCCGTCGGTGATACGCCACTGGTCCTGGAGATACAGGGCCAATTCCCCGAATGTATATCCCCTGAAAGAAACAGGTGCATTCGCAAGAGAGAATTCGCTGATGTGTCCGGTGATCCTGTGGGCATTCAGTTCCACACCTCCACGGATCGTGTGCTCCCGGTCGAGAAAATGCTCGGCATGAGCCCGGAGACTCATATCCTCGATCCGGTAGTTGGACGAATACGAGGTGGACGGTTCAACCGTCCAGGGTGCTGTCAGTTCGTGATCCAGCGAAAGGTCATGGCGGGAATACCCGATGGAGCCATACAGGAACAACGACGACGAGCTGATTCCAAACCAGCGACATTGGAGATTGCTGTTTGACCAGTCAAATACATTGTTCAGGTGTCCTCCTCCACCCTCAACGCTGTTCGCGTATGTATCCCCTCCCAGGTATCCGCTCAGGAAGAGCCGGCTGTTCCCTGCCAGCCGGTAGTTCGCCTTGCCGACGATTTCATAAGACCCCGACCGGCTCGTTGCGGCGTCGGGCCTCAGGAAGGGTACGGCAGGGTCCACATATGCCCTCCGCCCCGAAACAAGGAAAGTCGACCGGTCTCCGATTGGCCCTTCGACTAGCAGGTGTGTACCGAGCGAGCCCATGCCGGCACTGCCGGCTATTCGTTCCTGTGTCCCTTCGCGAATCGAAAGATCCAAAAGGCCTCCGATCCGTCCGCCGTAGAAGGGTGAGAGCCCGCTCGTTTCTGACTCAACGTCGTTCAGAACGTCGGGTTGAAAAGTTGCCAGCACGCCACCGAAGTGCGAAGGATTGTAGATCCTCGCACCATCAAGCAGATACTGCGTCTGATCCGAGGGGACGGAGCGTATGTACGTTCCCCGCACAAGCCCGCCTCCCGGCGTGGACTCGGTCCGATGACCTTCCACGGTGAATTCCTGCATGAAGATCTCCTCCTGCCGGAGGGAGAGATCTACTCGACGCGCGTCCCGGCTGTCGATGCCGAATGTACGGCTGCCCGGTGCATAACCAATTGTGCGAACCGTGAGCACGTACTCTCCCGGCTCAACATCGGGGAGCGAATAGAAGCCGAACGAATTCGTCGGACACCACCGGATAACCTCGCTGGCCGCACCAGCCTCAGCCTTGCACAGAAGAACGGTTGCCCCGGCAATCCATCCCCCCGTAAGGGAATCGGACACTACGCCATTGATAACTGCGGTCACACGATCCGGGGATTCCGGTCGGGGCCTGAGGACAAACTGATTTCCCATTCTGATCCACATCAGGCCGGTCCCGTCCAGCACCTGGTTAAGGGCTTGTACGGCTGTGCAGGAAACACACCTGGAGGTGACTCTCGAATCGCTGACATGACTGTCAAAATAGACGATGGAGATGTCATACCACTGCATCAGGGAGTCCAGCGCATTCCGCAACTCCTCGTTCTCGAGCCTGAACGTCCGCTGCCGCTCCTGCTCCTGTGCAGGACAGGAACCGGAGAGTGCAACAACGCTACCAAGGACGATGCCAAGACTAATACAATATGTAGCTATTGTTCTCATGACGATACGATGTCCCCGAGAGAAGGCAGAGCGTTTTGATTGCGGAATCGACATTGCGACCGTCCACAACACCGGTGATCGTCTCGGTGTTGAACTTCGGATCCTCGGCCCTCACGGGCACGCCGAACTGATCTGCAATTTCCCGGCATGCAGAGGAGAGGGGTATTTTATTGAAGAGGAACTTCCCGTTCATCCACCCGGGGTAGTCCAGTGCGAACGGCAGACGTTGCGGTGCTCCTGGGGCTTCGCCTTGGGCAAACATCGTCAACTGTTCCGCGCTCAGAAACACAGTGCTGTCTTTTCCGTTGTGCGATGAAGTTACGCCAACTCTCCCGTACACAACTGCGACTTCATTTTCGTCATGCCGTGTGCGTACATTGAATTCCGTTCCTAGGACCGAGACCGCGCCGAAATCCGTTTCAACGATGAAAGGCGTGCCTGTTCTTCGGACTTTGAAGAATGCCTCCCCTGTCAACACGGTGCGCCGGCCTTCCCCCGGCTTGAACGGGCGCACAGCCAGCGTGGAAGTGTGGTTGAGAGTGACCTCGGTGCTGTCTGAAAGGACGATCGTGCTGCGCTCTCCGACTCCGGTCTGGTAGAAAGAGGGTGCGGCCCCCGGCGAGGGCCAAAACAGCACAACGCCCACGATAACAGCCAGGGAGCCAAGGGCGATGGCAATTCCAGGCTTGAACCGGTACGTGTAAGCAACCGGCCGGGGCGCGGAAGTGGCTCGAGACAATTGCTCGATATGTGTACGCAGGAGATTCCATTGACGCGCAGTGTCCGGATCCTGTCCTGCAATTCCGGACCGGTCCCGGGCCAGTGCCTTGCCAATTGTTTCATCAGGCACAGAAGTTGTCTCCCGGCTGTTCATATCAAGCCATTTGAACCAACGGGTTGTTCGGACCATAGCAGGCCTCCTATCAAAGTAACGAACCAGGCGGCCATATCCCCTATAGCCGGTGACCTCCCACAACAAGGATCTGGTTACCTCACAGAAGATTCTCCTCCAACGATGAGCGCATCACCTCAAAATTGCTGCCTTGGCTGGAAGCACTTGCCTGGACGCTCTTGTCTGTCTGGCCTTGACTCCGTTCAATTCCCGTTCTACATTCTGAAGGTACACATGGAACTGCCGGGCAAAGATACCGAGTTGTTGAGGCGGGTGAAGGGATCCGATCCCGACGCCTTCGGCGAGCTGTTCCACAAATATCAGCCAATGGTGTACCGGCAGGTGTTCTTCCGTGTTCGTGATGTGGATATAGCTCACGAGATTGTGCAGGCAACCTTTGTCCGCATCTGGGAGCACCGGTCGACTCTGAAGCCACACCTCCCTTTTCTTGCCCTCACCCTGCGTATCAGCCAGAACCTGGTGCGTGACATGGCGAGACATCAATCCACCCGCGACCGCCTGGCCGGGGAGATTCCCGTTCCGTCTGCCTCGGAAGGAGATGATCCTTTAGCGATACTCCAGCTGCGGATGCTGGAGGAGCAGATTGTAGAGATAGTCAGCAACCGGCTGGGCGAGCGATGCAGGGCTGTATTTCTGCTGAGCAGATATGAGGGAAAATCACATCTGGAGATAGCTGCTTTGTTGGGAATAAGCGTGAAAACGGTGGAGAATCAGATCGCCCATGCCCTGCGAACACTTAAACGGGCGCTCGGGAAATAGTCGCAGCCCGGGTCAAGCGGGAGGCAGTACAGACGGAACGTGAACCAGGACCACAAAACGCGAGCCGCACCGGATTTCCGGTGCGGCTCATGTTCTTCTTCACGCCAGACCAGAATCAACACCTTGATCCTGGCGCATGTTCGGTCTTGTCTTCGGCCTCAGCCTGACGTCCGCTCCGTTATTTTACGAGCACCATGCTCTTTGTTTCCACGAACATGCGGTCGTTGCTTGAGGCCGTCAATCGGTAGTAATAGATCCCGCTGGCAAGGCCTGAACCGGAAAATACTACCCGGTACTCTCCCGCAGGTTTGTTCTCATCAACAAGCAATGACACTTCACGCCCGAGCATGTCATAGACCACGAGCCTCACGCTGCTGGGTGCAGGCAACTGGTAGCTCACGACAGTTGTCGGGTTGAACGGATTCGGGTAGTTCTGCTCTAATCCGAACGTCGCGGGAACTCCCGCGGTCGTGCGGACGTCCACCGGCATCGGAGTTGTCCATTGGACTGATGTCACAGGAACAATTCCGCTCGGCGCGGCGGTCGTATCGGTGACGGTTACCTGCACAGAGGCGGCGTTCTTCGCCACAAAGATATAGCTGACACGGAGCGACCAGGGATTCGTACCCTGCTGGTACCGGTCCATTTTTTGTATGCGGATCGCATCCTGAGTAAGTGCACCCGGGAGTGTCAGCGGACCATATCCGTCCACCAGATAAGTAATATCATGGTTCGTAACCTGCGGGCCGAAGTTCATATCGCCAAAAATCGGCACCTTAGCTGTCCCGGAGAGTGTTTCCGTATAGGAGGTCGTCCATGTTTTCCCCACCGTCATCGGCAACCCGTAAAATATCGCCGATGGTGAATTGAGCCATTGCCCCGATGCAGGAAATGACGCGCCCAGAGCATTTGCTGTTCCGGAACCCACCAGACCGAAGTCCAGCAGATCGGTACCCAGGGCCAGGTGATCGTAGCCAGTCCCCGTCAATAACACATCTCCAAGCCCCTGATAGAAAAAAGCGATCTTGAGCGAAACTTCCATCACATGGGTCGCCGTCGGGAACTGGCCGATATAGGGGGATGTTGCGGGGGCAACGCTTTTCAATAGCATCGGGTCCCCGCTCTGCTGGAGACCGCTGAAGTCCCAAGACGACGCCCCGGGGGCACCGATATCCGCCGACGTTGTGATGCTGTCGTTCCATGTGGTGATTGTCCGACCGATGACAAACCTCTCTTTGACGTCGTTAGTGTCGATCGTAATGCCCTGGGCAAACAAAGCCTGGGCACTTGCGAAAAACAGGCCTGCACAGATAAGGCCTCGTATCGTTCTCTCCATATCTCCTCCTTCAGGAGTCAATGAAACGTTCCCAGCACCGAGTCGATGAAGCACTCCCAACTATACTTGTGTGCACAATATCAGAAATACCGGACAAACCTATTGTGACCCATGTCACATCTTCGCCTCGAGGACCAGCATATATGTCCGCGGCGGATTCATGTTGCCAATCAGCTCTACGTAGTTGTACTGGAAGGCATTGTTGACGCTCGCTGTAGCGGTAAAGGGGGCGTTTCCGACTCTAAAATCGACCCCCAGACGGAAATCCGTCACCACGATCTCCGTCCGCACGTCGCCGTCGGGCACAATGCCGAAATTCCCGAGAATATCGTCCACGCGATCAACACGGCTGATGTAGCGGAAATCCGCAGACGGGTGCAACGGGCCGATATGACTGGACAGTGAGGTGTAGAAGAGGTGGCGCGGCCGGTACTTCAGGATGTCGTGCTGCGTCAGGTCCTCAGGCCAAACATACGTGTAACCGAAATTGTATTGCAAGGCACCCCCGAAGAATCCCAACTTCAGCGATGTTTCAAAACCCTGTATACGTGCTTCGGCGACATTCCGCCACTGGAACTGGAGCGCATTTCCCTGAACATCCGGCACTACCTCAATCAAGTTGTCAAAATCGGAACGGAATCCCGCAATGTCGAAGGTCCCGAATTCCCCCAGCCGCTGTGACAGACCGATCTCGTATGAGCTGCTTCGCTCAGGTTTCAGATCCTCATTAGGACGTGCGATGATGTTGCTGAAACCTGCCATCAAAAACGCCTCGGCAACGGAAGGAACACGGAATCCCCTGCCGAACGAGGTACGCACGGCGGTTCCTTCGAATGGCCTATACGCAAGGGCGATTTTCGGATTCAAAGAACCGCCCCCGGCGGTGACCCCAACGGAAGTGAAGTCGTACCTTCCGCCAACCGTCAGTGATAGCGGTTTGGACAGGAGGATTTCATCCTGCGCGAAAAGGGCAAACCCCCCAATAACCCGCTGACTGATTACATCCCCCCCTATCATGTCGACATTCCCGTCCACACCAAAGGTCAGGGTATGCATGTCGTTGGGGATGAGGGTTGCCTGGGATTCCAGTCTGAGGTCGTCCGCGACAGACTCCGCGCGGCCGACACCTGCGCGGGTTTCAAACCCCCAGTCGTTGTGGAACCACATGGCACGCGTGGTCAGTGCAAACCCTTCGTGTATCACCGTGGTATACTGGCCCGTGGTGAAGAAACGGATGGATTTGATGTTGTCGTCTGCCTGTGCAATGGGCGGGATGAGCGCCGAGTCGAGGTTCCGCCAGTAGAGAAATTGCCCCCCGTACTGATACAGCAACCCGAATGTCATGGTCAGCGCGTCGTTTTGTGCATAATCCTCTTTGACCTTGACGAAGACGTTGTACCTGCGCCGGTAATCGTTCTTGCGGTATCCATCGTCAAACTGCCGCGACGCGAAGAGCCCGAGGCCAAGGTCGCCGACGCGGTAGGTGTGGCTCACCGATTGCCCGTTGACAAACCGCCATTTATCGCTCCACTTCCACTGCTCGTGCGAGGGCTGGTTGTATACTCCGCCGTAGAGCCGGATGTCCGTGCTGGGCGTTTCCGGGATTTCCTTGGTGATGACGTTGATAACACCTCCAAGGGCGTTGGAGCCATAGAGCGCAGAACTCGCGCCCTTTACCACTTCGATCCGGTCCACCTGACCAACGGGAATAGTTTCAAAGTTGAGCTCACCAGTGTCGCCGGTGATGAACGGAATGCCGTCCAGCAGCATCAACACACGGCTTCCTGCACCCCTGCTGTAGCCGCTGGAGCCGCGGATGTTGACCTGAAAGCCTGTCATGTTCACGCCGGGGATGTAGCGCAGCGCATCGTCCAGCACCAGCGCATTGCGCTGACGGATCTCCACGGCATCAAGCACGGAGAGGCTGACGGGGACTTCTTCGAGCGACTGCGCCCTTTTGCTTGCGGTCACGACTACCTGGTCAAACTGTACCGGCGCGCCCGTCAGCGAGAAATTGACAACGGCATCCTGGCCTTCTACCACTTCAATATCCGGACGCAAGCTCCGCTGGTAGCCAACCATCGAGACTGCGAGCGTGTAGCGTCCCGGCGGGCGATCCGAGATCCGGTATTCTCCCTTGAGGTTTGTCGTGGTGCCGCGAACCGATCCCTGGATGAGGACAATGGCACCGATAAGGGATTCGGCCTGGCCTTCGGTGACAGCGGTAACCCGGCCGGTAATGCTGCCACCGGCCGCAAATGCCTGCGCAGCGACGGAGGCAAGCAATGCGAGTGTCAAAGAGATTCGTTTCATCGCCATGGCTTGGGTGGGAGGTTGTTGAAGTCGACGGTAATGTTGACATCTTTCCTTAACCGGTTGGACCGGACAATCACCGCAGCGGGCTCAAAGGTGCCGGGATTGAGGGTGAAGACACCGGCGGGGACCCAATCGGCAAAAAAGTTAGGTCCGTAGCGCCAGGCAATCACCACATAGTTGTAGGTCCCTTCCTTCAGAATGGTACCTTCAGTGAGGAACGTGTAGTGCACTGTATCCGCGGTTTTGTTGCCGAGGATTTGCAGTGCACCGGCAACGCCGGTCGTCACGTGGGGATAGATCGCCGCACGCATCTGGAGCAGCGTTTCGAATATGCTGGCGCTGTCCGCCGGATAGTCGTTGAACGCAACCAGACGGAGTTCCAGAACCTGCTCCGGCAGGGGCCAGTTTTTGAAGGTTATCACTCCGCTGAAACCGGTCGGTTCAGATATGGGGCCGAGCCCCTTATCACAGCCCGGGACAACCCCCGCGAGAACCATGAGTAATGCGGGCAAATAACGATGTATTTTCATGGGGACCTCTGAAACTCAGAGATTGCGAGTAGAAAAAGGTTCGAATCAACTTGCTAATGTGCCACCAAGGCTTTAGATTCGTAAGAGGATCTGTCCGGCCAATAGATACACACATTCATGCTGAAAACCAACGTCTCTAATATTATCCTCGGAGGGTCTATGAAACGCATTCTGCTCTTTTGTGCCCTGCTGATCGCTTATTCAGCCTCGGCGCAGTCAATTGGGTTTGGGGTACACGGTAATATGCTCAATTCAGACGTAAATGCAAAGGTGAAAGAACTATTACAGCTCGACCAGACCAATTCCGGAACGCTGCAAGTAGCACTGGACGAAGTGTACGGCCTCGGGTATGGTGGCGGCGTCCATCTGGATTTCAATCTACCAGTCATCACCATCCGCATTTCGGGCGACTACCTCACCGTCTCGCCCGATAAAGACAAATTCTCGACCTTTGTGAGGCAAAGTTTTGGCAACTTGCCGGTCTCCTATGTCGACGGCGGCAAAGTGGACATGATATCGGGGAACGCCAATGCCAAGATCGTTGTGCTCCCGCTACCGGTAGTGAAGCCCTATGTCACGGGTGGCGTGGGCCTCTGCAACGTGAATGCCACCGAAGTGACCCTTTCGATCGGCGGCGCCAACCTGAAGCCGGTCCCAATCCTGAAAACGCAGACCGTCTTCTCGTACAATGCAGGCGTGGGCGTTGACTTTGATTTCAGCGGCACTGCCATCTTCGCCGAGATGAAGTTTAATTGGATAAACGTCGATGAAGGAACAGTCGCGCTGGTGCCTATAGTAACAGCAGGCATTACGTTCTAGCTCCCCTGTAGTCACTCATTGGTGCTTTTAACTCAGCAGCCCGGGTCATGAGACCCGGGCTGCGATGTTTGCGACCGTTTGCGTGAGAAGTCACTCCCCGGATTCGTCTGCCTCAACGGCTCTCTTCGACATCCGTCTACGGACATCGGCATCCAGGTGCTTCTTGCGGATCCTGATGGATTTTGGCGTCACTTCGACAAGCTCATCGTCGCCAATCCACTCGATGGCCTGTTCCAGGGTATGAATATGCGGCGGTTCAAGTCGGACCGCCTCGTCGGACCCGGATGCACGCATATTGGTCAGCTGTTTCGTCTTGCAGACATTGACGGTCATATCATGCTCCCGGGCGTTTTCCCCCACCACCATACCGACGTACACCTTCGTGCCCGGCACGATGAAGAAGACTGATCGCTCCTGGAGCTTCCACATCCCGTAGGCAACCGCCTCCCCGGCTTCCATTGACACCAGCGCGCCTTTCGTCCGGTGTGCAAGGTCTCCCTTATACGGTTCGTACCCGTGAAAATTATGATGGAGGATGCCCGTCCCCTTGCTTTGCGTCATGAACTCGCCGCGGAACCCGATCAATCCCCGCGCGGGCACGATGAATTCGAGGCGGGTGTTTCCGCTGCTGCTCAACATGTTCCTCAGTTCGCCCCGGCGCCGTCCGAGGTTTTCAATCGTGACGCCCACGAATTCATCCGGCACATCGATGATCACGTGTTCCATCGGTTCGCTGAGCACATCGGCAATCCGCTTGTATATCACCTCGGGCCGGGAAACCTGGAATTCGTACCCCTCGCGGCGCATCGTCTCGATCAGAATCGCCAGGTGCAGTTCCCCCCTCCCGCTCACCTTGAAAGTGTCCGGCGAGTCGGTGAGTTCTATGCGCAGACTGACGTTGGAGCGAAGTTCCCTGATCAGCCGCTCGCTCAGATGCCGCGTCGTGACGTACTTTCCATCGAGCCCGGCAAAGGGCGAATTGTTCACAACAAAATTCATGGAGAGTGTCGGTTCTTCGATGGCCACGAACGGAAGCGGCGTAGGGTCCGACTGATCAGCGATGGTCTCACCGATATCCACGTCCTCCATACCCGCTAGGGCAATAATGTCACCGGCACCCGCCTGCTCCACTTCGATGCGCTTCAGCCCCTCGAAGGTGTAGACTTTCGTGACACGTGCGTCTTCAACCACCCCATCGCGATGAATGATCTTCATCGAAGAGCCGAGATGGATCGTGCCTCGATGCACCCTGCCGATTCCCAGGCGCCCGAGATAATCGCTGTAGTCGATTGTGGTGACAAGCATCTGAAAGGGGGAAGCCGTGTCGCCCGGAGGAGCTGGGACGTGCGTGACTATCGCATCCAGCAGGGGCGTCAGGTTGGTGCTCTCTTGGTCCATCTCGTTCTTCGCAATACCTTGCTTGGCGATGCAGTATATGGTCGGGAAGTCAATCTGTTCATCGCTTGCGCCAAGGGAAAGAAAAAGCTCAAACACCTCGTCGAGCACTTCGTGCGCCCGCGCATCCTTCCTGTCGATCTTGTTGATGACCACGATCGCCTTGAGGTGAAGATCGAGTGATTTCTTGAGCACGAACTTCGTTCCCGGCAGCGGACCTTCTGCCGCATCGACAAGCAGGAGGACGCCGTCGACCATAGTGAGGGTGCGTTCAACTTCTCCGCCGAAATCAGCATGTCCGGGAGTGTCAACGATGTTGATTTTTACCCCATTGTAATGGACGGACGTATTCTTGGCCAGAATGGTAATACCGCGCTCCCGTT
>DAINBR010000069.1:0-12155 GCA_036732865.1 Bacteroidota bacterium
AAACTCATGTCCACGCACAGTGAAGCCCTGCCAGCTCACCCGGTTGCGGGTGTGAGTTTCCCCATAGTATGAAGCATCCTGCTTGTTGGTGTAGATGAAAGGACGGGATGCGTAACGAACTTCCACACCAAGCCGGTCAAGGGAGGGTCCCGCCGAAATGGTCATACCCGTACCGCAAAGCGCTGCGAGCAAGATACCGCGCCGAAAGTTCATAGGTTGTGGAAGATAATAGGGAGCAGGATATAGGCGGCGCTGAGGCCGGAGACGACGAGGCTAACGAACGTTCCGACAGCCCAGAGGAACATCTTTATGTCACCGTCTTTCTGGTTCGCCACCGCGAGCGCTTTCCGGAAGCAGAAGATGGCCGTGATGAGCGTGATCAGCGCGAGGGAACCGAATGCTACGAGAAGGATGAAATCTTGCCTTGCCATAGATAAATATACGAATCTGTTGCACGTTGTCCAACCCTCGTCTCCAGCCTGTCGCATTGCTGCTTCATGGTCCGGAAACCAGGGTTGCGGATGAAGCGAGGTGTGCCTATATTATCAATCAGAGGAGACTTGGACGATGGCGGATCATGCTGGCAAGGGGGTACTCATTGTTGAAGATGAACAGGAACTAAGGCAACTATTTGCTATTTTGCTCGAAATGGAGGGATTCAGCGTCCTCCAGGCGGATGACGGCAAGCAGGGGCTCGAACTTCTGGAGAAGCACGCCGCCGAAGTCGGATTGCTGATAACAGATCTGAACCTTCCGCGGGTGGCGGGCATGGACCTGATTGCCCGTGCCCGGTTACTGAACCCATCGATCAAGATTGTCGGGACCAGCGGGATGAGCGGAAAGACCGTGCACGACATGGTGATTAAGGCCGGCGCCGATGACTTCATTGCGAAACCGTTCAAACCATCGGAGGCGATTGCCAAGCTGAAAGCCATGCTGCAATGAGTCTGCGGACGGCTACGGACTACCTGTGGTTCAACACGCGTACCAAGCGGGAATATCTCAACATCACGCCTCACGTGGAGGAGATTGTCAGAAAAAGCGGCGTGCAGGAGGGTATGGTGTTGGTTTCCGCGATGCACATTACCGCCGGTGTATACGTAAACGATGCCGAAGATGGGCTGATTCAGGACATTGACGAGTGGCTGGAAGAGCTTGCGCCATTCAACAAAGGCTACCGTCATCACCGGACGGGGGAGACGAACGGTGATGCTCATCTCAAGAGCTTGCTTGTTCACCATGAAGTGATCCTGCCCGTCACAGGAGGAGTACTTGACCTCGGCCCCTGGCAGCAGGTGTACTACGCCGAATTCGATGGATGCCGTCGCAAACGTGTGGTGGTCAAAGTGATGGGTGAGTAGGAACCCGCAGTTCTTCTTTTTGTGAAGGAGCATCTATGAGACTGTCGAAGTATGTCGTATTCACCGTTGTCGTGTTGTTTGGTGCGCCTGTACTTGAGGCGCAAACGCATCCTGCCCGGGATCGCATACGGCTCACTGCTGATATCAACCGTTACCGGGGCTCGGACGATGCTTCCACGCACATCGAAGTGGCGTACGCGTTTCCCGAGAGGTCGGTCACATACAAGGTCGATTCCTCCGGCTACAGTGGTGCCATTGATCTCACGCTGCTTGTTTCCCTCAAAGATTCCTTGGTCCATGCCGATCGCTGGCTGGTGCCTCACAGCATCGCAGATACGTCGGTGTTGTCGAGGGAGGTGAACCTCGTCGGCCTGTATGCATTCCAGCTTCCGGATGGTGACTATATGTTTCGCCTGGTTGGGAGGGACCGGCATGATCCCGCGCGCCGTGATAGCATGCTGTTGAACGTGCCGGTGCGCTCCTACAGCACGGCCAAGCCCGTCCTGAGCGACGTTGAGCTTGCATCGTCCATACGGCAGGGCACCAAAGGGGGCATTTTTTACAAGAACACGCTGGACGTGGTACCGAACGTCGGCGGGTTATACACTGAAGATCAGAAGATCTACTACTACTCCGAGGCGTACAACCTTCTCAGCGGGGCAGATACGGGCGATTACTTTGTCAGGAGCAATGTCTATGATGCGGTCGGGAAGGAGATCATGTCTCGCGAACGCCCGCGGAAGCGCACGTCCGAGTCCAGTGTACTTGTCGACCAGTTCGGCGTGAAGAGCATGCGCACGGGCACGTACACGTTGATTCTGTCATTGTTGGACAGCACCGGCCGGCCTCCCATCAGCAGCAGCGGCCGGAAATTCTTCGTGTACAACGCAACGCTGGGAGTAGACTCTTCCTTGCTGGCGACCTCCACATCATTACCAATGGCCCAGTACATGTCAATGGACGAATCGGAACTCGACCGGGAGAATGAATGGTGTCGCTACGCCGCCATTGACGACGAGAAGGATCAGTATGCAGAGCTGGGCAAAGCGAAAGACGCCAAGACCGAGGCGGATGCGAAAGGGATCGTGGACGCCAAGAGAAAGTTCATGAGCGATTTCTGGCGGCACCGCGAGCCCGGCCTGCGCGAAGAGTATCTCTCCAGGGTCGCCTATGCCAACGCGAACTTCCGCATCCTTGCCCGTGACGGGTTCCGTACCGATCGCGGCCGTGTGCATATCATCTACGGCGCACCGGACGATGTGGAGCGGCATCCTAACGAAACCGAAACACGCCCGTACGAGATCTGGAGCTACAACAATATCCAGGGCGGCGTGGTCTTTGTGTTTGTCCTCAGAAATGCGGCGGGCGATTACGAGCTCGTCCATTCGACCCATCGCAACGAATTGCACGACGAGAACTGGGATCGCGTTGGCATCACGCGCTAGGGTGGAGCTGCCACGCGCCCGCGCATGACATCCAGAATTGAATATGCACTGTTCCGCCTTTTCGCGTGGCTTGTGCGCCCGCTTTCGCCCCGCGGCGCACAGTGTGTTGGCGCCGGGCTGGGCACGGCAATCCTCCGGCTGACCGGCTATCGCAAAAACGTTACGCGCGACAACCTCGCCAATGCGTTTCCCGGACTCGCGCCCCCCGAGAGGGAGAAGATCCTGCGCGGTGCGTATAGGAACTACGGCATCGCCCTGGTGGAAATGCTCTGGACCTACGGCCAGGGTCCCGGGGTGCTCACCCCACTCGTCCATCTCGAGAATCCCGGGCTCCTCGCTGACGCACTGAAGCGTGGGAAGGGGGTGATTCTTCTCAGCGCGCATTTCGGATCGTGGGAACTTCTCCTGAGCAGCGTGCGCCTTCAGCTGCCGGTCAGGGTAACTGCGATTGCACAGCGCCAGCGCAATGAGTATGTTGATGCCCACGTTGACGAGCGGCGCAGGCGCTTTGACACGGTGACCGTGCCGATGGGCCCGGCCGTTCGTGAAGTGCTTGCCGCCCTGCGGCGCAATGAGGCTGTTCTCATCCTGGGTGATCAGAGCGGCCCCAAGGAATCCATCTTTATCCCGTTCTTCGGACGCCCGTCTGCCACGCACCGCGGCGCGGCTGCCTTCGCCCTGCGTTCTGGTGCAGCCATCCTCGCGTTGTTCCTTGTCCGGCGGACGGACGGTACATACCGGGGCGCATTCGAAGAAGTTGACACCAGCGGACTCCATGGCTCCCGTGAAGAACAGGTCGTAGAACTCACGACGAGGCACACCGCGGTACTCGAACAGGCAATCCGGCGCAATCCGGATCACTGGCTCTGGATGCACAAGCGGTGGAAACACACGCCGTACTACGAAGCGATGCAACGTGACGCCCTCTTGCCGGAAACGCCCCCAAAGGCCAAGCCATGACCCCGGCGCCGGAGCGCGTGCTCGTGTTCCATACGGCATTTATCGGGGATATTGTCTTGATGTTCCCGCTGCTCCAGACCCTCCGGCAACAGAGACCCGGTGGCACGATCAGCGTCGTGACAGTTCCTGCGGTGGCCGACCTTGTGAGAAAACAGACCGCAGTTGATGAAGTCATCTCGTATGACAAACGCGGAGTGCATCGTGGATGGCGAGGGATCCGGGAGATCGTCAGGCATCTGCGAATGCGGCAGTTCACCCTCGCACTAGTGCCGCACCGATCCATTCGCAGTGCACTGATCGTCCGGATGGCACGCATTCCCCGGCGGATCGGTTTCTCCTCAAGCGCCGGCGCACGTCTCTTCACTGATAGAGTCTCGTACCGGTCATCGGATCATGAAATTGACCGGGACCTCAGCCTCCTTCAGCCGGTGCTGGGCGACACCCCCCCGCGCACACTGCCGGTCATAGCCATCCACGAAGAGGACGCGCGGGCCGCAGCGCTGCTTCTCGAAAGGGCGGACCGAGCACTCCCGGGATTCAATCGGAAGCCGCTCATCGCTCTCGCTCCCGGTTCGGTCTGGCTCACGAAGCGCTGGCCGATGGATGCATATGCTGAGCTTGGCCGTGCACTTATCCGGGAGGGCCTGAGCATTGTGCTCATTGGCGGTGAGCGGGACGTGGAACTCTGTGAGAGCATTGCAGAAAAATGCGGGAATTCTGCCGGGCTCTTCAATGCCGCCGGGATGACATCGCTTGCCGCCTCAGCTGCGCTGTTGCAGCGTTGTCGGGTACTGGTGTCCAATGACAGCGCTCCCGGCCATATTGCCATGGGTGTCGGCACTCCCGTTCTTGCACTGTTCGGGCCAACCGTTCCCGCGATAGGGTTTGCTCCCGTCGGTCCGAAAGACCGTGTAGTCGAGGTGTTGGATCTTCCGTGCCGTCCGTGCAATATTCACGGCGGAAATGAATGCCCGATCGGTTCATTTGCATGCATGCGCGGAATAACGGTCGCGCATGTGATGACCGCAATCCACGATATCATGTCCGGTCAATAAGCGGAGTACATCATGTCTCTCGTCATGAAGGTGGATCCTGCACACCCTGAAGACAAGGCGATGGTGCTGGCTGCGGAGGTCATCCAGGCCGGAGGCGTCATCGTGTATCCGACCGAGACACTGTACGGGATCGGGGCAAACGGCTGGGACGGATCAGCCATCGCCAAGGTCCGGGCGATCAAGCAACGCGAAGGCCACAAGCCGATCCTAGTGATCGTCAAAGATGAACAGCAGCTTGCGACGCTGACAACGGAAATTAGTGACGAGGCCCGTCTCCTCATGGCCAGGTTCTGGCCGGGACCCCTTACTCTGGTGTTTAAGGCAACGAAGGAGGTCCCGGATCTCCTGTCGCATGGATCTGGAACCATCGGCGTGCGCATTCCTTTGAGTCCATTGTGTCACCGGTTGCTCTCTCTCTGTGGATGTCCGTTGACTTCGACGAGCGCGAATCTCTCCGGGGGGCCCTCTCTGCATGCCGTGAAAGAAATCCACCTTGCGATCCCGCGCGGGGTGGATTTGTTTCTCGATGCGGGTGTACTCCCGCCGACGCCGCCTTCCACTGTAGTTGACGTCACCGTTTCTCCCCCCCGCATCCTCCGTCCGGGAGTTGTGCCGCTTCGGGCACTGCGAGAGGCGTTGCCGGGGATCCAGGGAGGGGAGGCTTCAGATTGAAATATCGGGTCACAATCGCACTTGTCCTGATCGCAGCCGGGACTCTATCCCGCGGCCGTTCGGAGATCGCCGACCGTTCGGAGATCGCCCAGACATTGCGGGATCTTTCCCAGCCCTGCGTTCTGATGGATATTTCCGCGCATCCAGACGACGAAGATGGCGCGACGCTCGCCTACTACCGGATGAAGTATGGTGTCCATACGTACTCGGTGCTGTTCACGCGGGGTGAGGGAGGACAAAATGAGAAAGGATCCGAGCTATACGAAGATCTCGGGGTGATCCGCACGGCGGAGACCCGTGCCGCGGGAGCTATCCTCGGAGCCGAAGTAGAGTTTCTGAACTTCCCCGATTTCGGCTATTCGAAGTCTGCAACAGAAGCGTTCCGTATCTGGGGTGGGCAGCGGGAGGTGCTGCGACGCCTGGTCTACGTCATCCGCCGGGTCAAGCCCGATGTTCTGTTCAGCAACCACAGCACCTGGGGCGGTCACGGACAACATCAAGCAGCTGCAGTCACGGCAATCGCAGCTTTTGATGCCGCCGCCGACTCGAGCATGTTCTCGGAGCAACTTGACGAACCCGGTATTGCTCTCTGGCAACCCCGGAAGATGTTCCTGAGGGTGTTCGGGGGGTCGGCCGGGACACCCGACGCGGTGCACAACCTGGAAGAGGTGAACGATATCAGGGGCGTTGCCTATGTTGACATCGCGACCGAGGCATTGCGCATGCACCGCACGCAAGGGCTGGACCGAGCCGATCTCCGCGCATTCAATCGCGGCCGGAGCTCCTATCGGTTGGCCCGGGCAAACAGCCTGTTTTCTCAAGACAGCACCGATTTCTTTTCCGGCATAAGGAACTGGTCCCACGAGCCTCTAAAATCGCTGATGCCGCTTGCAGATCTCTTGCAGACGATGCAGCCGGAACAGCCGTGGGAAACGCTGACCCGGAAGGTCTCGTCATATTTGCATCAGATTGATGCAATCGGACAGACACCGGCCGGGCGCACACCGCTGAGCAGAAGAATTCTTGCGCGCTGGCGCGAACGGGTCGAGCATCTTGCGGCGGTGGCCGGCGGAGTCGGATGCCGACTCAGGTATGACGATTCGGTACTGGTCGCGGGACAGCGGATGCAGGTGATCGTCTCGCCGCATTCTGCGGAAGGGCCGTTCTCCGTCGATAGCATCGGATGGTCCTTGCCGAACGGTTGGTCCGTGCAGCAAGAGGAATTCGCAGCAGGGGCGAACATGAGGAAATTCACTCTCCGAGTGAGTGATCGGCCCATGATTTCGTTCCCGAAGGCCGAACATCTCTACCGCCCGATCGAGGATGGCAACACGGCTGAGGCCCTCCTGGCGTACACACTCAATGGAAAGCCGTTGACCCTCCGTGTCCCTCTGGTTGTGGACGTTGCATTGCCGCACCTGCTGCGAACGGGCTCTGAAGCACTCTGGGTACGGCCCGGCGACGCCGCGAGAGGAGTCTCTTTTGCGTGCACCGTGGAAAACATGTTCCCTCACAAGAGCGCCGGCGCGGTCAGCGTTGGAGTCCCGGTCGGCTGGAAGGCGCGGGGTTTCACGTTCGCGCTGGAAAAAGAGGGTGCAGCGGAAGATGGTTCGATACATCTCGTGGGTCCGGCGAACCCCGCTGAAGGAGAGTACACAATTCATCTGAGCACCGACCACGCGACGCGGACGATTGCCCTTCGCGTTGCCGATGTCGTGGTGCCTGCGGCTGTGCGCGTGGGCCTCGTGTCAAGTTATGACAGCACACTATCGGGCGCACTGCGGGATTTGCGCGTGCGTTGTGATACACTCAACGATGTCACCCTCGCGAAAGGCGATTTCAGCCCGTATCACACAATCATCATTGACATGCGTGCGTACCTTGTCCGCATTGCGCTCAGAGAGCAGAATCGCCGCCTGATCGATTGGGTCCGCGGAGGTGGGAATCTTGTCGTCATGTACCAGCGTGACGCTGAATGGAAACGTGAGTACGCGCCGTTTCCGTTCTCCATCAGCCGGCAACGGGTGACAATGGAGGATGCTCCCGTAACCGCTCTTTTACCGCAACACGCGTTGCTCCGTTGGCCCAATGCAATCACCTCACGCGATTGGGACGGCTGGAAACAGGAGCGGTCGGTGTATCTTCCGGTGGAAGTCCATCCCGCGTATGAACGGTTGATAAGCACTCATGATCCAAATGAACCGGAAGCGGACACCGGCTATCTCTGTGCATCGTATGGCACGGGAAGTTACATCTATACCACCTACGTCTGGTACCGCCAGCTCAAGGACCGCCATCCGGGTGCGCTCCGCTGCCTGGCGAACATGGTCTCTTACCCTCTCAGGGCGCGCTGAGCGATGCGTTACCTCCCGGCGGTCAGCATACTGGTGTTCCTGATCGGTTGCGGGGGACCCTCCCGCGAACCGATGGTCGTCTATTCCCCCCACGGCAAAGAATTGCTCCGTGAGTTCGAAGAACGCTACGAGGCAGTCCATCCGGAACACGACATCCGATGGCTGGACATGGGATCGCAAGATGCACTCGATCGCATTCGTACCGAGCGGGGCAATCCGCAGGCGGATCTCTGGTGGGGAGGACCGATGATTCTCTTTGACCGGGCGGAGAAGGAAGGATTGCTGGATCCGTACTCGCCTTCCTGGGAGAGTGCGGTTTCAACAGAAGCAAAGAGTGCAGAGTCTTTCTGGTATGGTACGGCATTGCTGCCGGAAGTCATCATGTACAACTCCCGTGTCGTGGACAGCGCTGATGCGCCCCGCGATTGGGATGACTTGCTCGCGCCACGCTGGCAGGACCGCATCATTATCAGGCTCCCGATGGCTTCGGGGACTATGCGGACAATGTTTGCTGCGATCATCGAGCGGGAATTGCGGCGCACCGGCAGTACCGATGCGGGCCTCCGGTGGTTGCGCGCGCTGGATGCAAATACCCGGTCCTATGCGGCCGACCCGACGCAACTCTACCTGAAAATCGCACGCGAAGAGGGGGTGGTGACCATTTGGGATCTTCCCGACGTGGTCATTCAGGCCCGCGAGCACGGGTACCCGTTCGCATACAACATTCCTGCAAGCGGTACGCCGGTGATCACTGATGGCATCGCCCTCGTGAAGGGAGCCCGACACCGCGCCGCGGCGGTTTCGTTCTACGAGTATGTCACATCGGTCGAAAACACGATCATTCAAGCCGAGCGCTTTTTCCGGATTCCGGCACGTGGTGACATTCCTGCTGCCCGGCTGCCCACCTGGATTGCCGGACTGCGTTTGAAATCTATGGACGTCGACTGGCGTTCGATTGCTTCCAGAGAGCAGGAATGGATGAAGCTCTGGGATGAAGAGGTAAAAGGACGCGGGCGGCCGTCACGATGACAGGACTGTCCTTTCACGGAGTTTCGAAGCAGTTCGGCGGGCGGAAAGCCGTTGATTGCGTCGATCTGGCCATTCGCTCAGGGGAATTCTTCTCACTGCTCGGGCCGAGCGGCAGCGGCAAATCGACCTTGCTGCGCATCGCGGCAGGCCTCGAGCGCCCCGACGGCGGATCGGTGAAACTGGGAGAGCGGGATATCACGGCTCTTCCTCCGCAGAACCGCGGAGTCGGGCTGGTATTCCAGAACTATGCACTCTTTCCTCATATGACCGTCGGTGAAAATGTCTCTTTCGGTCTCCGACTTCGCGCGGTTCCCCCTGGTGAGATTATGAAGCGAACGGATGAAGCACTCAGCCGCGTTTCCCTTGTCGATAGAAAGCATGCCGACGTCGCGAGCCTGAGCGGCGGTGAGCAACAACGTGTCGCCGTCGCCCGCGCCCTGGTTATCGAACCCTCTGTGCTCCTGTTCGATGAGCCGTTGAGCAACCTTGACGTCACACTGCGCCAACGCACTCGGATGGAGATCCGTATGCTTCAGAAGCGCACAGGGATTACCACGCTCTACGTGACGCACGATCAGGCCGAAGCATTGAGTATCTCCGACCGCGTGGCCGTGATACGCGACGGACACATCGAACAGGTGGGAACTCCGGCAGAACTCTATTATGCGCCGGCAAGTCCGTTCGTTGCACGCTTTCTCGGCTGGGAGAATGTGCTCGAAGGGACCGTGCACGGGACAACTCACGCTATGAGCTTGATCGATTTTCCCGTCGTACTGCCGGATGTCCCCGCGGACCTGCCGGAGGGGCCGGTGGAAGTCTTCCTGTTGCCTGAGATGATTGATGTGCTACCTGATGCGAAAGGTGCATCCCTCCCGGCAGTTCTTGAATCCGTCGAGTTTCGAGGAGCAAGTGTCATGCTCACGGTCCGTGCAGGTGCGCTTCTCCTGCAGGCGGCTGTCACGGGCAACAGGGCCCGGCTCCCCTGGTTCGAGGGTCAACAGGTTGGATTGGAAATTGCGTGGCAATCGGCAATAATTTTCTCGAAACTCGCGCGATGAGTATCCTGCGGAAAATACCTGCGCTTACGCTGATCTTGTTCCTGGTGACGTGTGTCGGCTTTCCTATTGCCACGATGATTTTCCGGAGCCTCGACCTCAATGGATCAATCTCTGTCCAGCGCTACATCCAGCTGTTCGACCCTGACAATTGGGCCAACCTGGAGAGTGTGGTTAACTCGGTCGTCATCTCACTGCTGTCGGTTCTTACCAGTGCGATTGTCGGTACGATTCTGGCGCTTGTCTTGACTCAACTGGATTTTGCGGGAAGGGGTGTTCTGGCCCGTCTTGCGGTGTTGCCGATAGGATTGCCCCCTTTGGTGGGGGCAATTGCTTTTCTCCTTGCCTTTGGAGAATCGGGCGTCGTACCGCGTTTGGTGAGTGAGATGAGCGGAGGGGCCTTCCGCGCTCCGGGACTGTCGGGAGTCGGCGGCATTCTGGCCGTGCACACGTATTCGTTCTCCGTATACTACTACCTCATGATTGCTGCTGCGCTGCGGAAATTCGATGGTGCACAATTGGAGGCCGCGTCCACGCTGGGTGCGGGGCCCTGGAAAGTGTTCCTGCATATCCTTCTTCCCGGATTGCGCCCGGCATTTCTGGGAGCCTCTGTGCTGACCTTCATGGCGAGCATGGCGTCGTTTACGGCGCCGTTGTTGTTTGCCGGCGAACGCCGGTTCCTGACACTGCAAATCTACCTCACGAAGCTGAACGGTGATCTGGATCTCGCGGCGGCTCAGTCGGTGTTGTTGGCCGCGGTTTCCCTGATATTCTTCGTCCTGGCGCGGGCGGCGACCGGTACCCATAGAGCGCGGAGTGCCACGAAGGGTGTAGCGCGTCACGTGCGACTCGCCCTGCCTCCAACGCTCCGGAGACTTGCCATCTTCGCCGGGTACCTGCTTATCGGCCTTTCCGTGCTCCCGTTTCTCGTGATTCTGCTTCTTTCTTTCGCGAAGGAGGGCTCGTGGACATGGCAAATCCTCCCGCAGGAGTACACACTGCAGAACTATGGAGGGTTTGTGAGTGATCCGCGCATGTACGAACCCCTGGTCAACTCGGCATGGATGGCTATGGCAACGATGGCGGTCTCGGGGGCCGTCGGGATGGGCATCGCGTGGGGTGTGCATCGATATCGCCGCACAAAGGTTGCCGGCTTCACGGGGATGCTCCTTTCTGCTCCGTATGCCCTGCCCGGAACGGTGGTCGCGATCGCCCTGATTCAGGCATTCGGGGGTCTGACCCCCCTGACACAGAACCTGGTGCTTGTGGGGACAGTATGGATATTGCCACTCGCCTATGTCGTTCGCACGTATCCTCTAGTTTTGCAGCCAGCCACGGCGGCGCTGGACACACTTGATCCCGCACTCCCTGAGGCGGCCAGATCTCTGGGAGCTTCACAGGTCAGGACGTTCTGGAGTATCGTTTTCCCCGTGATCCGGCCTGCGGTTCTCTCGGGTGTGCTTCTCGCCGGCATCATGGCCGTTGGGGAATTCGTGGCGTCTGTTCTTCTGTATTCATACACCTCACGTCCGATTTCAGTGGAGATCTTCTCGCAGTTGCGGATGTTCAACATCGGCAGTGCGGCAGCCTACAGCGTTGTGTTACTTGTTCTTGTGCTGGGGATGATTGCGGCGTACTCGAACTGGGAGCCCGAACGACTGTAAATGCTGCAGACACCTTTCTGAGGATTCCAATTGGAACGCACCGGTCGCGACGTCCCGTGAACTGTCTCCGGTGAGTGGGCTGATCGCTTGCATCCATTCAGGCCGTTTGTTATCTTATAATTCAGCGAAAATTAGGCTGATTTCGGCGTATTCCACCCCGCGCCTGTAGCTCAATTGGATAGAGTGTTGGCCTCCGGAGCCAAAGGTTTCGGGTTCGACTCCCGACAGGCGCACAAGTACAAACCGTCACCAACCTTAGCCGTCAGAGTAGCGCAGGAAGTGAACGACCATGCTTAAACCCAAGAAAAAGATCTCGAAGAAAGAACTGAAGCAGGATACCCTGATCACCACCTATATGAAGGTGACCCGGTTTTACGATCAGTACAAGAAACAGATCAGTATCGGGATTACCGCCGTGGTGGTGGTGGTTGCCGCGACATTGATTTTCCTTAGTAACCGTGCCAAGGACAACGAATTAGCGACTGCCAAGCTTGCAGCGATAAACCAGTTCTCTGACAACGGGCAGTATCAGATGGCGATCGACGGTGTGCCGGACCGCA
>DAINBR010000070.1:0-11975 GCA_036732865.1 Bacteroidota bacterium
CGGCATTCGCAAGACCGTAGAAGTGCGCAAGGGTGTCGTTGCATTCGGCGAGATACGTTTGCGTGAGTATCAAACGCACCTGCTCGTCCGCAGGCGCGGTGACGGGTATCGGGGCCTCGGTTTCAAACCGACAGATGCCTTCAGAGCTGTTCTCGATAAACGCGCGGTACCGTTCTTCGCTCCGGCGGAGGTGTTCTTCGCTGCGGCAGAGGGCCTCATACGTCGTCGATCCGTTCGAATCCCGGTCGGGTGCCATCAGAACGCCGCACCCTCCGCCGACGGGAAACACCGTACAGTCGAGGAGCAGCGAACGGCCGGGCCAGGGCATGCGAGACAGCGACCGGGGCTTGCCGGTGGATCGCACAGCGGTGAGGGTGTTTTCCATATCAGTCAGGCGGACAAACGACGAGAGGGGTTCGCCGATAACCTGATTCTGCTTGCGGCCGGTAAACCGTGCCACGGCCGGGTTCCAGTGCACGATCCGCCCGGTCTCGTCGACCGCGAAATACATATCCTGTGTGTGTTCTGCCAAACCACGGATAGATTCTGCGGCAATGCGGGCGCGACGGGTCGCGGTATCACGCCCAGTCACGTCAACCACGGTGCAGACAAATCCTGATAGACGTCTGCCGGTGGTCCACGCCCGGGCCTGCACGTCGCATACGCGCATCGCGTTCCCGTGCGTGCGGAAGCGGCATGTCAGGTGGAACGGCTGGCGTGCCGCGGCGGCGGCGGCCACTGTCTCGCCGACCATCCGGCGATCCTGCACATGGACGCGACGGAGCCATCCCGTTCCGCTGATGTCTGCCGCACGCGTCCCGAGAAACTTGAGGAACGGCATGTTGGCCTTCACCAGCCGTCCGGCCGGATCCAATACCAGCACCGGTACCGGGATCGCTCCGGCGATTCCGGTGAAGGCAGACCCGGGAGATGCTTTTGTGCGGCGCGCACGGGTGCCTGGCCGATGTTTCGCCATGCGGTGTTTCATTACACGCCCGTGCGATAGGTACGCTGTTCCGGTCGAATCCCGAGCTGTTCCATGCGATACCGCAGCTTCGAGCGGGTTAAACCCAGCACCTTGGCCGCTTGTACCTGGTTCCCTCCGACGATATCGAGAGTCTTCAGAATAAGGTCTTTCATCACCTCACTCATCTTGATTCCATGAGGCGGGAGATCCAGCACAAATGCCTTGCCACCGCCGGAAGGCACTGTGGGGGAGTTCCCTGCTGCGCGGAGGAATGCGAAATGCTCCGCGGTCAAGACGGGAACATTATTGAGGAGCACAACGCGTTCCATGGCGTTGCGGAGTTCGCGCACGTTGCCTTTCCACATGAGGTTCCCCAGATACTGCAGAGCGTCGGCACTGACTTGCGGCATCGGCCTGTTGAAACGGCGGCAGAACTCCGCAAGAAAAGCCGTGGCCAGCTCGCCAATATCCTCTCTCCTGTTGCGCAATGGCGGGATGCGCACGGAGGCAACGTTCAATCTGTAGAAAAGATCTTCACGGAAGCGTCCTTCTTCCACTTCGCGGCTGAGTTCCTTGTTTGACGCGGCAATGACGCGGACATCGACAGTGATCTCCTTGGTGCCTCCGAGGCGGTAGAACCGTTTCTCCTCCAGCACACGCAGCAGCTTCACCTGCATGTCCAGGGATAGCTCACGGACTTCATCGAGAAGAATTGTTCCGCCGTCAGCGAGCTCGAACTTGCCCTGCTTCATCTTTTCGGTGGCGCCGGTGAATGCTCCCTTCTCGTAGCCGAAGAACTCGCTTTCCGCCAGCTCCTTCGGTATGGCACCGCAATTCAGCGTCACGAACGGCTTTTCCCGACGCGAACTCTTCTGATGGATGAACCTGGCCATCAACTCCTTTCCCGTGCCGCTCTCGCCCTCGAGGAGAACCGTCGTATTCTCTCCCATCGCAAGCTTCTCCGCTGTTTCCAGGGCGCGCCGGAGGGCAGGACTCTTCCCGATGATCCCTGACCGGGAGCGCTCTTCCTCCAGCTCTTCCTGCAGGAGTTTGACCTGGGTCTGCAAGCGCGCGTGATCCAGGTTCTTTTCGATGAGGACTCCGAGGTGGCTCAAGTCAAACGGTTTCACCACAAAATCCGCAGCGCCCTCTTTCATGGCCCGCACAGCCAGCGAGACATCCGAATGTGCCGTCATGATGATGACGGGTGAGTCCCATCCCTCCGCCCGCATCTTGTTCAACAATTGAATGCCGTTGACATCCCCCATGTAAATATCCAGCAGGACGAGGTCGGGTTTCTGCTCCTCGAGGTGCTGGAAGAACTCCTCTCCGCGGTTGCACAGAGCCACCGCATAGCCGAGCTCGCTCAAGATCTTCTTCAGCGTATTGCCCAGAATGGTTTCGTCATCGGCCACGAGTATCCGTGCTTTGGACATAGTGCGTCCTCGCGTTAGCTGTGAATAGGAAACAATATTCTCACAAGCGTACCACCATCTGCGGGCGAGTCAAATCGGATCTCTCCCTGGTGTTTCTCCATGATCTGCCGCGAAATACTGAGACCGAGACCCGTCCCGCCTTTCTTGGTCGTATAGAACTGCTCGAAGAGATGCCTTCGTTGTTCGGCGGATATTCCCCTGCCGTAGTCGCGGACCTTGACGACGATCGCTTCGGTATCCAGCCCGTCAGCAGACACCCATGGTTCAATGCCCGTGGACACATGCACATGTCCGCCTTCCATCGACGCGTCAATGGCATTCTGAAGGACGTTGAGCAACACCTGATGTATCTGTTTTGCATCGACGCGAGCCGGGGGAAGATCCGGGATCAGTGCCGTATCGAATTGAATTTCCTTTTGTTGCACCGAGATCTTCACGAATCCGAGTACCTGTCGGACAAGTTCATTGATCTGTTCCTGATGCAGCACGGGGGGCGTGAAGCGCGCGAGGTTGAGCGTGTTTTCAATCACCGTCTCAATCCGCTTGGTCCCTTCAAGCGCATCCTCCAGCGGCTCGCGTAATTCGGAGTAACGATCGGCTTTCGTGATAAGATACTGGAGATTGAGGGCAATCGCGGAGAGCGGGTTGCGGATCTCATGTGCGATTCCGGCGGCCAGCCTCCCCATCAGAGTCATCTTTTCGGCCTGCATCAGCTGCTGACGCATCTGTCGCTGCTCGGTGATGTCCCGTATGTAGACAAGGATGCGCATGTCCTGCGTCCGCGTGAGCGGGCCAAAGCCGACGTCCACCTGCAGGACTTCGCCGTCCTTGCGCAAGAGACTCATCTCACCCGAGGTGAAACGCGTTGCATCCTGCAGGAACGCGGCGAAATCCGTGTCGGTAAACGGCAGCCTGGGCATCATGAGAACCTCGTCCCGGCTGTACCCCAGCAAATCCAATCCCGCCTGGTTTACATCGAGGATGTTTTCCGTGGAACGGTCCAGCACGAAAATTGCGACGCTGGCGTGATCGAACAATGAGCGATAGCGTTCCTCGGAGGCCTGCACTTCACGATTTTTCCGGACCAGAGTCTCCGCGTATATTTCAAGCTCGGCCATCTTTTCTTCCAGCTTCTTGATGACGATGGCACGATGCTTTTCGAGAAACTCCTGGTCATCCAGCTGATCCTGATTCGAGGGCGGCTCTTCCAGTTTGCGGCCGTAGCATTGGCGGGCAAGTTCATTGATCGCCTGGACGAGAGCACCGAGCCCGGCATGCTTGACTACATACCGGTCCACCCCGATGCTCCGGGCAAACTCCTCATCGGCCGTATCGACGTAGTTGCCCGTGTAGATGATAAAGGGGACCTTCGCATACGCGGCAATCGCTCGCACTTCTTTGCACAACTGGAACCCGTCCATCTTCGGCATCATGGCATCCGCAACGATCATGTGCACAGACTCATTCTTCACCACGGAGAGCGCCTCAACGCCGTTCCTGGCAAGGAATGCGGTGTAGCCGATCTCAGCCAGGACGTCCTCCATCAACTCGAGGTTCTCCTGCACATCGTCGACCAGCAGTATCTTCAAAGCAGGACCATCACCTGTGACTGGTTCTTGACCATCAGACATGGTTGTCATGATGCTCCACGTTGAGTGGTATAAGGTTGTGCAGTTGCGAAGACGCCACCAAGGTAACAATATTAGCCAAGTGGTTGCAATACGCCGGAGAGCGTATTTCTCGGGTTACGGGATGCGTAGGAGGTCTTGAAAATGGGCCAAAATTGTGCAAATGGAGGAATGTGCGGGATTTAACGGGGCAGTATGACGATGCCGTTCTTGATAGCGTATGTTACCAGACCGGCGCTATCATGGATATCAAGCTTCTTCATGATATTGTTGCAGTGAGTGTCAACCGTGCGCACACTGATGTGTAGGATGTTGCCGATCTGTTGGTGCGTTTTGCCTTCTGCGACGAGTTGGAGGATCTCCCGCTCACGCGAGGTGAGCGGGCTTTCGGCGGCGCCGGCAACGTCCGCATGGTCTTCAGGCGCTTCGGATGCTTTGAGATACGATTCAAGTAGAACCTGAGATACCGACGGGCTAAAAAACGCGTGTCCGCTGTGCACGGAACGGATAGCGGTAAAAAGATCTTCCGCCGAGCTGTTCTTGAGCATGTAACCGTTCGCGCCCGTCCGGATGGTCTGAATGATGAACTCTTCGTTGTCATGCGCCGAGAGGATCAGGACCCTCACGTGCGGCACACTTTTCTTAATTTTTCTCGTCGCCTCCAGCCCGTTCAGCAACGGCATGTTGATGTCCATCAGCACGACGTCCGGATCGAGTTCCAAAGTGCGCTCCACTGCCGCCCTGCCGTCGGCCGCCTCACCCACGACCTCGATCCCGTCTGCCAGTGAAAGAATGGACACCAGGCCGCGCCGCACGAGTGTGTGGTCGTCCGCAACGAGCACAGTGATGGGTTGCTGGGTCATGGGTCAATTGCCGGAAATAGCCACGGCAATGTACAGCATTGGGCGAAGAGTGTCAACGCGCGGAGAGGTTTGCAGAAGCACTAGGGTGTCTTCTTCAAGTCTTTGAGCAATGCATCCACAACTTTTTCCGTTACGTCACGTTCAAGGTAGAATCCGTCGTGTATCTTTTCGCGGATTATCTGAAATCGCCGCGTTTGCTCTGCGTCGTACAGGGCGCGCGCTTCCTGGGATACCTCTACGCTGTCTTTCTTTTCTTTCGCGTCGCCTTCACGCTCTTTTCCCTTTACCGTGTCCGTTGTCTCGGAGTGTGTTCCTTTGACCGGATCGACCTGACCGGCCTGGCCGGGAATTTCCTGGATGCCCATAGTCATTATCCTCCGCTGCGCGTCTGCGCGCGTGCCATTGCCCGTGCTTCGTACTGAATGAGTTTGCGGGTTTCTTTCAGCGCCTCGTAGTACCTGTTGTTGTAAATGGCTTCGCTGATTTGCTGAAACATCCCGGTCGTGCTGGGTGCCGCGTTCAAAATCTCCCTCGTCAAGGCCCAGTAGAGTTTCTGGTACCTCGGGAGGTTCTTGCCATCAATATACATCAACTGTATGACAAAGTATACGCGCTTGCATGGCGTATCGGCCTTTGCTTCGCTCAGTATCTCCTTCTCCCGCAGAAGCGGCACTTCGCTCTCCACCACCAACATGACGGTCCGGCCGGTGGCATTGCGCACCACTGCCCCGCCGGCAATGACCCGCTCATTGGCTTTTAGCGATAGCTTCAGGGCCATGTCTATCCCAATAGTTGATCAAGCTGTACCGTGCTCCCCGCGGTAATGCCCACCGGTTGCGCTGCAAGGTCCGCCCGGATCTGCCCGTAGACCGTTTCTGCATTGCGTTCATCCTTAGTCAGGAGTTCCTCGATTTCATCAAGGGGGAGAGCATCCGTGTTCCCCGTTTGCGGCGCGAGGCTGAGTCGGTCAATCATAGCGCGGAGCCCGGCAAAACTCCTCAACCATTCCACCCGCTCTTCACAGCCGGCAGGATATGGCGGGTAGTCCTTGATGATCACGGCCAGCTTCTGCTTCAATGCTGCGAGTGACGAGCTGGCCATATCGACGGTCTGGTCCATTGACCTGATGCCCGCCGCAACATCACACGCGCGATCCCCCAGCGCGGACAGTCGGTTGAAATCCACCATACCCTTAGTGACCCTTGCCCGGCCGGCCGCATTGGTGTTCATGCAGTCAGAGGCCGCTCCGGACTTCGAACGGGGGGTGGAGCTGTCAAGACGTCCTCGGGATCGCTCCGGGCTTTCAGGCCCATGCTCGAACCCTATCTGGTGAATCGACATTTGTCACCTCAACTCCACGAGGGAGAGAATACGCCACTCCTCTCCCTGGTCAGGACTGTGTATCATGGCCCGCTTAGAAAAGCTTGAGAACCGATTGTGCACTCTCGGCCGACAGGCTGAGGGCGGTAGTGCCGAGTGACTGTCGTGTCTGCAGCATGAGCATGTTGGCGCCTTCCTCGTTCATGTCAGCGTCGGTCAGGGCACCGGCACCGGCCTGCAACGTGGCAATCATCTGATCGGCCCAGTCGGCCCGCGCCTGGACAATGGCCAGACTCGATGACAGTGATGAAGCTCTCACCCGCAGCGTGTCTCCCGCTGCCGACAACTGGCTCAGCGATGTGTTGATCGCCGCCATACCGTCCGTCGGATCGGCCCAGCTCGTCACACCCCCGGCCACACCCACCAGTCCGATGTTCAAACCGGCCGCGGTTGCGCTAAACCCCTGAATGTCCAATGAGCTGCTGCCATCCTCGTTGAATTGCACCGTCAGGGTGCCCCCCGCAAGCAGGTTGGTCCCCCGGTATCCGGTGTCATTGGACAGCTGGTCGACCTGCTCGAGAATGGCGTTGTACTGCGTCACATACAGCGCTCGCTGCGTGAGGTCTCCCGTCGCCAGAGCCGCCTGGGCAATTCCCTTTGCCGACTCGATCAGCGTCGTGATCGTTTCGATGCCGTCATTTGCCGCTTTTACGGTCTGAATCGCTTCGCTCATGTTGTCTTTGCGCGCCGTCAGATCGTCCGCCCGGCTGGTGTGGCTCCAAGCTGCAAAATAATTCACCGCATTGTCCAGCGGGCTGTTCACCTTCTTGCCCGTCGACAACCGCTCCTGCGTCCGGCTCAGCAACTCCGCCGTGTTCTGCAGGCTTAACAAATTCGCCCGCATCGCAGACGTCAACGTGATGTCTTGTGGCATGCTATTCCCCTTTCTGGGAACATGTGTATGTACAGTGAGTCCCTTCTGGGACGCTCTCATGTACTATTATCGGCGCGGCGCGGAAGAAGTTTAGCCGGGAGGAACAACAAATCTGTGATCGAGTAAGGCGTTGCGGGACAAGCAGTTGCGATCCGACGGGAAAAATAGTCAGTGCTCGGGTTGCTGCGCCGGGACTCCAGCCCTCACATCCTTCTCCAGAGCATCGAGAACCTGCTCCTGGATCTCTTTCTTCACATAGTACCCAAGCCGTACCCGCCGGCGGATCTCGTCGCACCCGCGGGGCAGCCGCTTGTCGTCAACGGGTTCGGCGGGGCTGGCTCCTGCGCTCACCGGTTGTGTGTACGTCAGGACTTCTTGAACGCACATCTCCCCGCTCCCGTCATTCACCTGTTTTCGCCGACCCCTTCAGCCCGGCAGCCATGTTGGTGTTAATATTAATCAGAATATCGAGCTTCGCCGGCGTGGGATAGGCCAGGGTATCAAAAGTCCTCCGGTCAATGAACGCGCTCAGCCGGAGGATGTTTTCACGAATCTGCCGGGGTAGTGGATTCTTCTCGTCAAGCAAGGCGACCTGAAAGAACGTCCAGAGGCGCTGGTTGTACCGCAACGCCCGGTCCAGTGCGGCATCACGATCGGGCGCTGACCAGTGCGATTGCACGTGTTTCATCATTGCCGCGGCCTTCATGAGCACGGCGGCTTCTGCTTCCCGATCACTGAGCACTGATACCTGTGCGCGACTGTAGACTTCGGTTTGGCTTGGATACATGACCTCATTCCCCGATTCTCGTGCAACCGGACAATCGACTCCTGTGGAAAACGCAAGGGGAAGGAAGCTGTCTTCCCCTCACCAATAGCTTATCACCTAGAAGAGCCGGAGGACTGACTGCGCATTTTGTGCCGACAGGCTGAGGGCGGTAGTGCCGAGTGACTGTCGTGTCTGCAGCATGAGCATGTTGGCGCCTTCCTCGTTCATGTCAGCGTCGGTCAGGGCACCGGCACCGGCCTGCAACGTGGCAATCATCTGATCGGCCCAGTCGGCCCGCGCCTGGACAATGGCCAGACTCGATGACAGTGATGAAGCTCTCACCCGCAGCGTGTCTCCCGCTGCCGACAACTGGCTCAGCGATGTGTTGATCGCCGCCATACCGTCCGTCGGATCGGCCCAGCTCGTCACACCCCCGGCCACACCCACCAGTCCGATGTTCAAACCGGCCGCGGTTGCGCTAAACCCCTGAATGTCCAATGAGCTGCTGCCATCCTCGTTGAATTGCACCGTCAGGGTGCCCCCCGCAAGCAGGTTGGTCCCCCGGTATCCGGTGTCATTGGACAGCTGGTCGACCTGCTCGAGAATGGCGTTGTACTGCGTCACATACAGCGCTCGCTGCGTGAGGTCTCCCGTCGCCAGAGCCGCCTGGGCAATTCCCTTTGCCGACTCGATCAGCGTCGTGATCGTTTCGATGCCGTCATTTGCCGCTTTTACGGTCTGAATCGCTTCGCTCATGTTGTCTTTGCGCGCCGTCAGATCGTCCGCCCGGCTGGTGTGGCTCCAAGCTGCAAAATAATTCACCGCATTGTCCAGCGGGCTGTTCACCTTCTTGCCCGTCGACAACCGCTCCTGCGTCCGGCTCAGCAACTCCGCCGTGTTCTGCAGGCTTAACAAATTCGCCCGCATCGCAGACGTCAACGTGATGTTCTGTACCATACTGGTTCCCTTTCTCTCAAATTCTTAACCGTGAAGCCGGTCATGGTGCCATTGATAGCCGGTCGGATATCTTCACCTTCTGAGAATATTATCGGCAGAAACCGGGAGTACTTTAGCACGGACGGGTCACCCGGGCCATGCCGGGGCGGCGATAAGAAAGAGGGTGGTAAAACGGAAGTGGGCGCGATGAAGAGTGGACGCTGCAGGGATCGAACCTGCGACCTTCGCCTTGTAAGGGCGACGCTCTGGACCAGCTGAGCTAAGCGTCCGGCATGGTCGTGCTAGACGTACAACGCACTGCTAAACGAACGGCGGAAATTCCGGGTTATCTCATTCTCTTCGCCGAGGACTTTGAAGATCGCAATGCACGCCCGGCGGGCACCGTCCTCATCGAAGTACCTATCCTGACGAATCACCTCGATGAAACGCCGGAGAGATGTTTCGTAGTCTCCCCTGCCAAGCGCATGCAACGCCTCCAGGTAGACAGCCTTCACCGGTTGATCGGGAAGTTGTTCCGGGTGCTCGAGTTTTCTTGTCAGGTCGGCGAACGTCCGTATGGCATCCGCCATTGGGAAATGCCGGGAATCTTCTTCGATGCCCTCGACAAGTTCCAGCGCCCGGTCGGGAGCGCTTTCGAGATATGACCCGGCTAGAAGCACCCGTGCGTGATGGTTTGACGGATCGTGTTGCAGGACGATCCCGAGGATGTTCTGTCCTTCGAGCGTCTTGCCCGCTTTCAGGAGCAGGTCCGCCTGTCCGATTTCTTTCCTGTGCGGGTCGGGCAGCGCCCGTTCAAGCCATTGCAGCACCGCCGCTTCCGGCATGGCACCCTTGAATTCGTTGACCACCTCCCCGTCAACGAAGAGCTTGACGCTGGGAATGCTCCGGATGCCATATCGTGCGGCGACATCCTGGTGTTTGTCGGTGTCCACCTTGGCCAGCATCCACCGCCCACTTGCATTCAACGCCAGTTTCTCCAGCACAGGGCCGAGGACCCGGCAGGGTTCACACCACTCGGCCCAGAAATCCACAACAATAGGGACTGTCGAACTCCGCTCCAGTACCTCTTTGGCAAAATCCTGTATCTCAGATACCACAGTTTTCGGTCCGCAATTGTGTATGCTCACCGAGTATAGTATACGATTCGCGCCACTGACTCACAAGGAGAAAAACCGCATTGGAGACAATCGCGGGAACGCACTTTCACTCCGCCTGCGATACTTGATCGAACCCGCCATCTCCGATGCTCTCACGCACCAGAGCGACGTACTTCAGGAATTCTTCTTCACGCGGAAGGAGACTGACGACAACACCGGCTTCAAACGGAAGGTCGAAGAAATGACCGGGGTACACGAGGAGCCCTTTGGTTGTCAAAAGGTGCGCGGCCCATTCTTCATCGGATCGTATTTTCGGGAACTGCAGGATGGCATTCCATCCTCCTTCGGCATGAAGTACCGAGATTGCGCTTCCTTTCATCGCCGCACCAAGCAGCGCGTAGTTCGCGGCCACCCGGGAACGAATGCTCTCGCCAACGGCCTCTGCGGCCGCGAGAATCTCCGGAACCGCAACCTGCACCGGGGTATTGACCGACAGGAACGTATCCCCTATCATGTCCAACCGTTGCACCGCCCTCCCCACGAGCGGTGCTTCGCCGTGCACTGCAATCCATCCGAGCTTCATCTGCGGCAACCCCGCCATCTTCGAAAGTCCGTTGAGCGTAAAGATCAGCGGCGCACGGAGGAGCGCGCAGGAGCGCACTGCGGAGTGCGGTTGAAAGGGAAATGTAAGGAACACTTCGTCGGCAATGATCGCCAGCCCGAACTCGCGTGCAATCCGGGCGATCACTTGCTGTTCGCCCGGGGAGAGGAAAGTCCCGGTGGGATTGTTCGGGTGAATCACCACGATGGCACGCGTCTCCGGGGTAATCGCCCGCCGCACGCTGTCTTCGTCGAGCTGCCACCCGCCGGCATACCGGATGCGATAGGTCTGGAGGCGGACATCGTGGAGCCGTGCGAGGTCGTCGAACAACGGGTATCCCGGCTTGGGGATCGCGACGCTCTCCCCGGCATCGCAGAGCAAGCGGAAGAGGTGGGAATACCCTTCGCTGGAGCTCGCAGTCAGAAAGATACGGTCGGGGCTGACCGATGCGCCACCGGAGGCAAGGAATCCGGCGATGGCTGCGCGGGCGGACAGATGCCCCGCGGGTTCCGGAGCATAGACGAATGCAGAGGGTTGTGTGAGCGCCGCTGCAATGCGCCCGCTGTCATAGGGGAATCCACAGAGTGTGGGATTGGCGATGGTCCAATCACGGATCTCCTTTCCTTCCGAACGGAGCCGGAGCAACAGTTGCGTCAGCGGGTTGGGCCGGAATTCCCAGGCGGTGCGATGTGAAAAGTGCGGATCAGGCATTCACGGCCTTCGGGAATTACACGCACCGCAGGGTGTTCTGCGGGTCGGAGAGGTACTCGGCGCCTGTTTCTGTGACAATCACCATTTCTTCGATGGTCACCACGCCATGATCGGGGACCGTCAACCGCGGCTCGATGGTGAACACCATGTGTTCCTGCGCCGGCAGGAACGGTTTTCGGCCGTATTTTTCCCACGCAGGGGCGAGCAACGCCGTGCCGTCGTGGGCAAACCGGCCCACCTGATGTCCGAGCGCGTGCGGGAATTCCTCATATCCCCTGGCCGTGATGTACGACCGGGCGGCCGCATCAACGACATTCCCGGTGACACCGGGCCTGAGCGCCGCCCGCGCTCTCTCAATCGCTTCTACGATGGTGTCAAACCCATGCTGGACAGCGGGCGGCGCGGCGCTCTCGTTGCCGCGTAACACATAGAATGTCCGCTGGATATCGGACACGTAGCCGTCGACACGCACGCCGAAATCCATATTCACGACGTGGCCGGGTTGGATCACACGGTCCGTCGGCTTGTAGTGCGCCGCCGCCGTATCCGGACCGGTAAACACCGCGGGGCAGGATGCAGGATCCCATGCGAAGCCCAGACCCCGTCTGTGCACCTCCGCCCGCATGAGTGCCGCGACCTGTTCCTCCGTCATCCCTGTACGCAGTGAATCACCGGCGAGTGCATAGATCTGTTCC
>DAINBR010000071.1:0-11960 GCA_036732865.1 Bacteroidota bacterium
ATACCGACATCCCCTCCGCCACCATGCACGATATTGACAACTCCTTCGGGGACGCCCGCGTCCAGGAGAATCTCCACAAGCGATGTTGCTGTGGCAGGTGTGTCCGATGCCGGCTTGAACACTACCGTGTTACCGCTGAGCAGCGCAGGGAAAATCTTCCACGTAGGTATGGCCATCGGGAAGTTCCAGGGGGTCACCACCCCTGCCACGCCGATCGGTACACGCATCGCCATATTGAACTTGTTCGGCAATTCGGACGGAACGGTATGTCCGAAGAGGCGGCGCCCTTCACTGGACGCGTAGTATGCCGTATCGATACCTTCCTGCACGTCACCGCGGGTCTCGGCAAGCACCTTGCCCATTTCGCGGGTCATCTGCCGCGCAAGCTCCTCCTTCCGCGCGACCATCAGATCGCCGACTGTGCGCATGATGTCGCCGCGCTTCGGGGCAGGGACCAGCCGCCACTTTTCAAATGCCGCCCTGGCCGACTTCACTGCCTCGTCGACCTCCTCTTTGCCGGATTTGGGAAACGTCCCGACAACCTCTTCCCAATTTGCGGGATTGCGGTTCTCAAAGGTCTTGCCCGATTTCGCATCCACCCACTTGCCATTAATGAAATTCTGAAATTTCTTCGCCATGATATCTCCGTGGTGTTCTATAATCAGTCCAAACCCGCACGCGCAAAGAGATAGTCCACGTTACGCGTTGCGCGTTGAAGGTCAAACAACTCCTCCACTTCTGCCTGTGTCAGCGTTCCCATGACTTCACGGGACTGGAGCAACAGCTCTTTGAAATCCTTTCCCTGTTGCCACACCTCCATGGCCGTTTTCTGCACGATACGGTACGCATCCTCCCGCTTCATGCCTTTTGTGGTGAGGGCCAAGAGGACCGACTGCGAAAAGATCAGGCCACGGGTGCGTTCAAGATTCTGCCGCATGTGTTCCGGGTACACCAGCAACTGGTCAAGCACTTCGGTCATCAACTGCACCATATAATCGAGAAGGACGCAGCTGTCCGGCACGACAATCCTCTCGACTGAAGAATGGGTGATGTCCCGTTCATGCCACAACGCCACATTTTCCATCGCCGCGAGGGCGTTGCCGCGCAACACACGCGCCAGGCCGGCGATCCGTTCACAGGTGATGGGGTTGCGCTTGTGCGGCATGGCGGAGGAGCCCTTCTGCCCCTTCGCAAAGTACTCTTCCGCTTCAAGCACCTCTGTCTTCTGCAAATGACGGATTTCCGTGGCAAATTTTTCGAGCGAGGCACCGATCACCGCCAGCGTGCTCATGAATTCTGCATGGCGGTCGCGTTGCACAACTTGCGTCGAAATCGGTGCCGGCTTCAGCCCCAGCTTCTCACACACATACTCTTCAACCCTGGGGCTCAGGTGCTCGAATGTCCCTACTGCGCCGGACACCTGACCGACGGCGATGCGCTCGACAGCCGCCGTCAGGCGGGCGATATTCCGCCGGGTTTCGTCGTACCAGAGCGCCAGCTTGAGCCCGAACGTCACCGGCTCGGCATGAATGCCGTGAGTCCGCCCCACCATCACCGTCATCTTGAATTCCCGCGCCCGCCGGGCAAGAACCCCGGCCAGGGCTTGCAAATCCTCCAGGAGCAGCTCGCCGGACTGCTTCATCTGAACCGCCAGGCAGGTATCGAGCACATCCGAAGAGGTCATGCCAAGGTGAATGAAGCGCGATTCCGGTCCGACATACTCACCGACATTGGTCAGGAAGGCGATGACGTCGTGTTTCACTTCGCGTTCGATATCCTCGATGCGTGGCACATAGAATCGCGCCTTCTCGCGGATGACCTTTACCGCCTCCCGGGGAATGACCCCGAGCTCCGCCTGGGCTTCACACGCCAGGATTTCAATTTCCAGCCAGATCCGGAACTTGTTTTCTTCGTCCCAGATGTTGCCCATCGCGGGGCGCGTATACCGGCGGATCATAAGGTCCGTCTTTCCAGGGGAAGTGAGAGATCGATCATCTTGTGTTCACGCAACACCTTTACCCGGAGCGCATCCCCGGTCTTTGCTTCGTCAACCACGGCAATCAGCGACGACTCGTCATCGATCCGCTCCCCGTTCACCGACAGGATAATGTCGCCGACGCGAAATCCACCGCGCTCCGCCGGGCTGTTCTTCTTCACGTCGCTGACAATGACCCCTTCAACCTTGTCGAGACCGAAATACCGGGCGATACGACGGTCGACCGCCTGTATTTCCAGGCCGGTCCAGAAATCGCGTTCAATCTTGCCTTTCTGCCGGAGTTCCGCAACGATACTCTTCACACGATTAATGGGAATGGCGAATCCCAATCCGATGCTGCCCTGATTGGGAGTGTAGATCACGGCATTGACACCGATGACTTCGCCCAGCGCGTTGAGGAGAGGGCCGCCGCTGTTGCCGGAATTGATCGCTGCATCCGTCTGTATCATGCCGCGATAGACCCGCCCCTCCTCCGCCTGCAGTTTCACTCCGGTATTACTCACCACGCCCACCGTAACGGTGGGTTTGTCATTAATGTCGAAAAGGCCGAACGGATTGCCCATCGCGATCACCCATTCGCCGACGATCACTTCGTCGGAGTTCCCGAGCTTCATGACGGGAAGATTTTTGCCGTCGATCTTCAGGAGTGCAATATCGGAAATAAGATCCGTGCCGACCAATGTCGCCTTGTATTGCTGCCCGTTCGTGAGTGTGACCGTGATTTCTTTGGCGTTCCCCGCGACATGATCGTTAGTGAGAACATAGCCGTCGGAAGAAATAAGAAAGCCGGAACCAAGTCCCTGCACCCGTTGCGTGTACGTCCGGTCGCCGAAGAACTGGCGGAAGAACGGATCGTCGCCCCAGGGGGACCACTGGCGGTACTGGCGGAGCTCGGTTACATTGATGCCTACCACCGCGGGACTGGCGAATGCAACGGCGCGGGTAATGGCATTCTTGCGTCCGCCGGTGATCGTTTCACTTACCGAATCGCGGAGCGACGGGTCATCGCGTACTGCCTGCGCCTCGGTGAACAACCCTTCCCCCGCCAGAGTCTGTCCGGCAGCGACCGTCGGTCCGGAAGCGGTATGCCCGATACTGTATCCGATCAGACCGCCGCCGAGAAAAGGTACGAGAAGGATCAGCACTGTGATCAGGATATTGCGTTTCATCGCATCCTCGTTTTGTCTTCTTGCAGATGAAATTTCTTCCCGAGAAATTCCCTCACCGGGTCGATATGCCGCAGGAGAATCACACTCATGAGTGCGGCGATGAACCAGCGGATCGTCGCGCTGTCGGCTCCGCACCCGGGAATGTCGAACGCCGCGGAAGGGACAATTGCCCCTGAGAGGACAAGGAGTACCGAAGCCAGGGCATTGGCAGGGTTGATGCTCCTCAGCAGAGCATATGCCCCGGCCCAGAGGATCAGCCATGCAGGGACGATTATCCAGCAGACGACCAGGGCCGCACCAGCCGCAGTAGCCAGCCCCCTCCCACCGCGAAACCCGAGCCAGACCGGATAGTTATGCCCGGCAACCGCACTCACACCGGCAAATGCAGCGTTCACCGCACTTCCCTCCGCCACCCCGCCGCCCAGCAGCGCCGCAATTACACCTTTGAGAAGATCTGCAAGCAGCACCAGCACGCCGAGGGACCATGAGCGTGTGACCTCAAAGCTGTTCAGTGCCCCGACGTTGCCGCTGCCGGCGTTTCTGATGTCAATTCGTGATTTCCAGCGTACGAAAAGGTAGGCAGTCGGAAAGGAACCCACGACATAGCCCAGAACGACGGACAGCGCAATTCGGCCCACGCGACCTCATGAATCAGGGGTGCTTGAACATAATGTACGAAAATGGGGCAGGAGAGTCAATCTGACCACTTTCCTTGCTATTCCTGAAGGAATAGAGTATATTTTTCGCGGCATGAGCAATGTAACCCTACAGACCCTGCTCGCCCGCTACAAGAAGGGGACGCTGACCGAAGCGGAACTCCTCCGCAGCCTGCCTGAACAAATGTTCGAGTCGCTGGGCTTCGCGACGGTGGACCATCACAGGGAAATCCGCCAGGGCTTTCCTGAGGTCATATTTTGCCAGGGCAAGACGCCCGATCAGGTCGCGCAAATTGCACGGGCGATCGTCCGGCGCAAGAGCATCCTCCTGGCAACCAGGGCAGATCGCAGGCACTACGCAGCGGTGCACCGCATCATCCGGTCGGCCCGTTACAACGCAGTCGCACGGACGATTCTCGCGAACGCACATCTGGTCAAACAGCGCGGACTGGGAACCATACTGATCGTGACAGCGGGAACATCGGATATTCCCGTGGCGGAGGAGGCGCGCGTGACCGCCGAGGCGCTGGGAAACACGACCGATCGACTGTTCGATGTCGGTGTCGCGGGTATTCATCGTATCCTGATGCAGAGCAAGAAACTGCGAGCAGCGCGCATTATCATCGTAGTGGCTGGCATGGAAGGAGCGCTGGCCAGCGTTGTGGGAGGGATGGTCTCAGTCCCGGTGATCGCCGTGCCGACTTCCGTGGGATACGGGGCAAGCTTCCGCGGCATTTCATCGCTTCTCGGCATGTTGAACTCATGCGCTGCAGGCGTGACCGTGGTAAATATCGACAACGGGTTCGGTGCGGGATATGCAGCAGCGCGGATGAACAGAGCCCGGGATTGAAAACAACTCTCACGTTTTCTATATTCTAGCGTCAGGTGCTACCGGGCGTTCCATCCACCATTTCGCTCGACACGCATATGAAAGCCGTCATAATGGCAGGTGGTTTCGGGACGAGGCTTCGTCCCCTGACCTGCAATATCCCCAAGCCAATGGTGCCTATCATGAACAAACCCATGATGCATCATATCGTGTCCCTGCTGAAGCATCATGGGCTTGGTGACATCATCGCCACTCTCTTCTACACTCCCGAGGTGATCACCAGCTATTTTGGCGACGGGTCACAGTTTGGTGTGAAGATGCACTATGTGCGGGCTGAAGCGGATTACGGAACAGCCGGGAGCGTTCGGAATGCCACGAAAGGTATGCACGAACGGATTATCATCATCAGCGGAGATGTGCTCACGGACTTCAACCTGACTGCGGCACTGCAGTATCACGAGGCCAAGAAAGCAAAAGCCACCATTGTACTCACACACGCCGCCAACCCGCTCCAGTTCGGTGTCGTGATCACTGACGAAAACGGCAAGATCACGCGGTTTCTCGAGAAACCGTCCTGGGGCGAAGTATTCAGCGACACCATCAACACCGGGATCTATATCCTCGAACCGGAGGTGCTGGAGATGATTCCATACCGGGAGGATTTTGACTTCAGCAAGGATCTCTTCCCGCTCCTCCTCCGGCAGGATGCTGGTCTCTATGGATGCACCGCCGACGGATACTGGCGTGACGTCGGCAACCTGAACGAGTACCAGGACGCGCACATCGACGCGTTGAACGGAGGTGTCCGTATTGACATCCCGGGAGAGCTCGTCGGCAATGTCTGGATCGGGGAGGGATCGCATCCGGTTCCCGCGTCAGTGCAGCTCACCGGCAAAGTGGTTATCGGACGGAACTGCACGATCGGCGAAGGGGTGAAAATTGCCAACAGCGTCATCGGCGACAATTGCGTGATTGGCCCCGGCACGATCATCAGCAACTCGGTGGTATGGAGTGACGTGGTTCTCGGCCACAGCAGCGAATTGTCGGCCGACGTCGTGGGTTCGAAGTGCTCGATCGGCGAGAAGACGGTCATCGCCGAGAATGTCTTCATCGGCGACGGTTGCTGGGTCGGCCGGGGTGCACGCCTCAGCGCCAATATCAAGCTGTGGCCGGAAAAAGTGGTTGAAGAAGGCGCGGTCCTGACCCGCAGTCTCGTGTGGGAAGACAAATGGTTGCGGGAGCTCTTCACCGATTCGCGTGTTACGGGATTGTCGAACATTGAGATGAACCCGGAGTTTGGCGCGAAGTTGGGGGCGGCGTACGGCGCCTTCATTGGTGCCGGCAAAACCGTGGTCACCTGCCGTGATGCGGACAATGTCTCCCGCATGATGAACCGCGCGCTCCTGTGCGGGCTGGTCTCCGCCGGAGTGAACACTTTCGACCTGCGGGCACTCTCGATCCCCTTGCTCCGGCACGAATTGAGTAGCGGCAAGGAAGCCGGCGGTATCCACGTGCGCCGCAATCCGTCCGACAAAAACCTCACCGATATCATTTTCTTTGATGCCAACGGCAAGGATTTGCCCACCAGCAGGACCAAAAACGTCGAACGGCTTTTCTTTGGTGAGGACTTTGCGCGGGCCCCGCGGGAGAAGGTGGGCTCTATATCCTTCCCTGAACGCACCACCGAGGCGTACAAGGAAAAGTTCCTCTCGTCATTGGAAGTCGACGCGATCAACCGGAAGAAGTTCAAACTGGTGATCGATTATTCCAACGGAGTTGCGTCGACGATTTTCCCGATCATTCTCAGCTCGTTCGATTGTCAGGTCGTTGCCCTCAACGCCCACCTGGATCCGAAGAGGCTCACACGCGACAAGTACGAGTTCGAATACTCCATGAAACAGCTCGCGCATATTGTGACATCACTGAAGTACGATCTCGGATGCCTGATCGACGGCGGCGGAGAGCGCCTGTTTCTGGTCAACGAAAACGGGGCAATGCTTGACAGCGACCGCTTGCTTACCGTGGTCACGGACATGTTCCTCCAGACGCACGCCAACGTCGAAGGTATCGCTGTGCCAATCACCTCCTCGGGCGAGATCGACATCATCGCCGCACGTCACGGTGTCAAGGTCCTGAAGACACGCAATAGCCACCTTGCCATGATGGAGGCGGCTTCCAACAAGAGCGTGCGGTTCATTGGCGGTACCAAGGGGGGATTCATCTTTTCGGATTTTTTCTTCGCCACCGACGCCATGTACAGCCTCGCCAAACTGCTCGAAATGATGGCGAAGGCCGACAAGCGCCTGGGCATCTTCGACGCGGAGATCCCGCGCCTCAACAATGCCCGCCGTGCGGTCAACTGCTCATGGGAACACAAGGGAAAGGTCATGCGCCATATCATGGCCGACACCGAGGGCAAACGGCGAGACCTGGTCGACGGCATCAAAGTGTACTTTGAGAACCGCGCAGAAGGACTGTCCGTGCTTCTCATACCCGACAAAGAACGTCCCCTCTTCCACATTAGCGCGGAAGCGGAAGATCAGCAGACGGCAGACCGACTCGTCCACCATTATGAACAAAAGGTCATCGCCTGGCGTGATGAACCATAGGAAAGTGCCAGCACAATGAAAATCAGCGACATCCTTACCGAAGACCTCGTCATTGCCCGGCTGAAGGGGACTTCCAAGCAGGAAATTATCGACGCGATGGTGGATCTCGTCGCAGCTTCCTCAAAAGTACTCGACAAGGCAAAGGTCCGCACCGCTATCTTTGAGCGGGAAGAAATTATGTCCACCGGCGTCGGCAACGGGTTCGCCATACCGCACGGCAAGACAGATGCCGTCACGGACATCGTTGCGGGGTTCGCGGTGACCGAACGGGACATTGACTATGATTCGCTTGACGAGAAGCCTGTGCGGCTTGTCTTCCTCCTTGTCGGGAAGGATAATCTCGTCGGACCGCACATCAAATTATTGAGCAGAATTTCCCGCCTGATGAACAAAGAGGAATTCCGTGCGAAACTGCTCGCCTCGGGCAGTGCGAAAGAGATTCTTGACCTTTTCCGGCGCGAAGAAGCAACCTATTTTGAACTCTGAGGCACGCATGCCCGCGCGCTCATCTGCAAAAGAACAGGTCGAGCCCGAATACCGACTCCTCATCGCTCCGCACCTCGCTGAGCGGACCCTCCGCTACGTGACGCGCGTGATCCTCGAAACCACCAAGACCTTCGCCACGTTCCCGTACGAGCTCTCTGTCAGGGAAGAAATCGACGACGATTCCATCGCACTGGCGGTTCTCGGTTTCAAAACTCCGCACCTCACGATGCCCGCACCCGGCCCCGCCCGCTTTCGGAAGGAATACGAGAACCTGCGCGGCACCTACACAGTGCTCATCGCAGGCATCGACGGACGCGAAAACAGTTTCTCCATCCGGATTTCGCCCAAGAAAGTGGAACTCCTCAAATCGCCCCGGAAGCCGTTTGTCCAGATCGTCACCGACGCTTCACGCTGGATGTCTCCCACTACCTGAGTGACTCTTCATGATTCCAATTCTTTTCCAGATCGGCCCTCTGCGTGTCTATAGCTACGGATTGATGCTCGGGATCGCCTTCCTCCTGGGAAGCTACATTCTCTCGCGGCATTTCAAACGTCACAAGATCGATCCCGCCGCGGCAAGTACGATCACCATTCTCGCGGTCGTCTTCGGCATCGGGGGGGCAAAGATTCTCTACCTCATCGAGGATTGGAGCCACTTCGTGCGCGACCCCTGGGGAATGACCTTCTCTGCAGGGGGATTAACCTGGTATGGCGGTTTCATCCTGGGGTTGCTGGTTGTGTCACTCTATGTCCGCTCGAAGCACATACCCTGGCTCAAGGTCTGGGATGGCCTCGCCCTTGCGCTCATCCTTGCGTACGGCGTCGGACGCATCGGATGTCATCTCTCAGGGGACGGCGATTACGGTTCACCGACGCACCTGCCATGGGGCACCATCTATGTTCAGGGGACAGCAAAACCGACTGTCATGCTGCAGGACTATTTCCTGCATCATCCGGAAGAGCGGGCCGCCTGGCATTATGATTCACTTCGCGTCATCATCGCCGGCAAAGACCGGATGGGCAACTTCTACTCCCGTTTTGACGAGATCACCCCGCTCCACCCGACACCGATTTACGAACTCCTCCTGGGATGTGCTGGATTCGCCCTGCTCCTCTGGGTGCGGAAACGGCTCACCGTCGACGGTATGCTCTTTATGGCATACCTCATGCTCGCAAGCACGTTCCGGTTTCTGGTGGAGTTTCTCCGTCTGAATCCCCGCATTTGGGGCGGGCTCTCCGAGGCACAACTCTTCGGTATCGTGCTCTTCTTCCTCGGGCTGGCCGGCCTGATCATCCTCCGGCGCCGCACACCTACGCGCACGTCGGGAACGGGGTAGCCCCCGCGGCACGCCATGGCACAGATGCTGACCGGGCGGAAGCCCATCATCGAGGCACTCAGATCGGGAAAGCCGATCGAACGCATCGGCGTTCTGCAGGGGATCCGGGGTGGCGTGATCGATGATATCCGGCGCCTGGCCGACCAGAATGGTGTCCCCATTACGGAAATCGACAGGCAATCGTTCCGGCAGCTGGCCGTAGACGCGACAACCCAGGGCGTCATTGCGTTCGTGCCTGTACGGCCCACGGCGGACCTGGAGCACGTGCTCGCGTCTCTCGACGAGCGCCATCAGATCGGTTTTATGCTCGTCCTCGACCAGATCGAAGATCCTCAGAACCTGGGAGCGCTCATCCGCACGGCTGAGTGTGCCGGTGTCCATTGCGTGATCATCCCGAAACACCATGCAGCCGGCATAACCGCTGCAGTCGTCAAGGCCTCAGCCGGGGCCACGGAACATATGCCCGTGACGGAAGTGACCAATATCGTGTCGACCGTCGAACGATTGAAGGAGGCCGGATTTTGGATTGTCGGGCTTGCCGGCGAGGGGGAGAAGATGTACAATGAACCGGACTATTCTGTCCCGGTGGTGCTGGTGGTGGGAGGCGAGGGACGCGGCATCAGACGCCTGGTCAAGGAGCACTGCGACCACCTTGTGCGGATTCCGCTCTTCGGCAAGGTCGGATCTCTGAACGCTTCCGTAGCCGGCGCCCTGGGTATGTACGAGGTCGTACGTCAGAGGGCCAAATCGGTGTCCAGGGCGTGAAATCCGCGGAGTGACTCAGAAGGCGATCTTACCCGCGTTCCAAGCCGTACTTCTTCATTTTGCTGTAGAGATGGCTCCGCTGTATCTTCAGAAGATCGGCGGTCCTGCTGACATTCCAACCCGACGCCTCAAGCTGTTTCCGGATGAAGACTGCCTCAGCCCGATCTTTGAACTCCTGAAATGTCAGCCCCTCCATGTCGAGGTCGGCAACCTCACCACGGTGCGCGGACTGCGGAACCGGGAGATCAGACTCCGCGATGACGGCGTCAGGGGTCATGATCACCATCCGTTCAATCGTATTACGTAATTCCCTGACGTTGCCGCTCCATTCCATGCTCTGAAGGCGGCGGAGGACTTCCTCCGCGATGGTTTTTGTGGCGATACCATTCTGCGCACAAACATCATCAACGAACTCCCGCGCCAGGAGCGGAATATCCTGTCTTCGTTCGCGAAGACTGGGCACCCGGATCGGTATCACGTTCAATCGATGGTACAGGTCTTCGCGAAACGTGCCGTTTCTGGCAGAGTCGGCGATGTTCTTGTTTGTGGCCGCAATGACGCGGACGTCCACGGCGATCTGCCGCGAACCACCTACCCTTTCGATCCGCCCTTCCTCAAGCGCCCGCAGAACCTTTGCCTGCGCGTTCATGCTCATGTCACCGATCTCATCGAGGAAGATTGTCCCGTGATCCGCGAGTTCGAATTTTCCCACCCGCTGGTTCGTTGCACCGGTGAATGACCCCTTTTCGTGCCCGAACAGCTCCGATTCGATGAGCTCGTTGGGAATTGCCGCGCAGTTCACTTCAATCAACGGTTGTGCCGAGCGTTTGCTGAAACGATGGATAGCCTGAGCGACGAGCTCCTTCCCCGTGCCGTTCTCGCCCGTGATCAACACCCGTGCTTCCGTCGGAGCCACCCGTTTGATGAGCTCAATCATGTCTTTCATCACCTGGGTTTCCCCGAGGATGCGGGATTTCCGGTCCACCTGTTCACGCAGATGTTTATACTCGGTAGCATTCCGTACAACAATGATCAAGCGCTCGCGATCAATGGGTTTGGGGAGGAAATCATAGGCACCGAGGCGCGTCGCCTCGACAGCGGTCTCGATGGTGCCGTGTCCCGAAATCATCACGACGGGGAGAGCAGGGGAGGATTCACGGATCACCTGCAGGACGCGCATACCGTCGATCCCGGGCATCTTGATATCCAGCAACACCAGATCGACCCCTCCCGCCTGCACCCGGGAAACTGCCGATGGGCCGTCTTCCGCAAACACGACGGCAAACCTCTCGTATTCCAGGATCATTCTGATGGAGTCGCGAATGGCCTTTTCGTCGTCGACAACGAGCACAGTCTTCATGGATTCTTGCCCGTTACGGGCTCCTCCGATGCGACATCATTATGGTTCTTCATCCGGCCGGGACGGGGCAGAGAGAGGGACCTGCATCTCACTCGACGGAAGCGCCTCACGATCTTCACGCAGCTTCGCGGCAAATCGCCGTCCCCGGTCGTTTGCCGCAAGGTCACGGGAGTCAGACGCACCACCCACAACAAATGCATCTTCCCCCCACTCGATGAAATCGCCGAAACGTTCGGCCGGAGCGGAACCACCAAACACATAGGCCAGAAACGCCGAGCCAAAGAAATGCTGCAGTTTGTCCCGGTCGCCGATTTCCCCCGGCGGTGAATCGGGAAACGTGTGAGCGGGCAATGCACCGACGCGCTCCGCAAATTCCTCGGAGAATTCTCCGGTCAGAGGAAACCACACCACCGGTCCCAGAAGGGGCACCCGCAACCCAACGGTGCGGTGGTCAACCGTAGCCAGAAAGAAAACGAGCAACGAAACAGCCCGGTTGTTCCAGCACATCTGCTCGGTCCACCGGAACGCCACGTCGACGGCATGCCGGTCTCCCCAGCGTTCCCTGAGCAGCCGGAATTCCTCGCTGCGGAACGACTCCTTGAGTTCCTGAATGGCTGCACAGACCACCGGCACCAGGAGCGGAAGGATGGCCTCCTGGAGAGGGTGTATCTCGTCCAGAGCCGGCAGTGGCGGAGGCGAAGCCGAATCCACCGATTCCTGCCCGCCGCACTCCACCGTCCCCCACACGACCAG
>DAINBR010000072.1:0-11924 GCA_036732865.1 Bacteroidota bacterium
ACCGGAAATCTCGAATCCGGAAGTTCTTGACATGCTGCGCGTGGAGTCCGGCGATGTCATGCGAAAAGAGCTGCTGTTTCTCGTCAAGAACGGGTCTCAGATCGTAGTTCCCACCGCTTGATGCGTTCAGCGGACTGTCTGCTATATGCAACGTCAAGTTCTCCATCGAGACATTTTCGATGATGCTCTCCGCACTCCCGTAGATGAGGATCCCCGATTCACTCTTGCATATGACGTTGTGGAAGGAGACGTTACGGATTTTGCCCAGAGGGACATCCTTCGTGAGCCGAACCGCAGAGATGTGGATTGGCTCCCCATTTCCCCACCAATCCCCTGTGTGCAGCCTCGTCTCGATAATCACATTGGATACGATGACGTTTTCGAGAGATCCCTGATCACGGACGAACATACCTATTCCACGGTTCGAATTGGTGATGGTCACGTCGGAGATGGTGATGTTCCGCATCGGGTTCTGGTCAAATCCGCCGATCCGTATGGCCGCGGACCGGGACTGCATGAGGCAATTGGTGATTGTAATGTTCTTCAGCGGACGCCGCAGATTCTTGTACCCCGGCAGATCGAAGTGATGACTGTACCCGGTGATGGCCACACAGTCGTCACCGGTCCGGATGTCACAATCCGACATGATCACGTTGCTCGAAGAAGTAAAATCCACTCCATCGTTGTTGGGCACAAGCAGGTTGCACCAGATCCGGACCCCGGAAACCAGGACACCGTCACAATCCGCAAAATGCACGGTCCAGAACGGAGAATTAGTGATGAGGACGTCACGAATGGTAACCATGCGGCAGTCAGAGAAGATGATCATCTGAAACGGACGGTCTTTCGGGACTGCAGGACCGTCACCGATCCCGGTAAGCACTTCGCGGAAGTGCTCCTTCTGGCGCGTCCACTGTACACCGGCATTCTCAATGTGCTTGGCGCGCGTGAGATCCATGAATGTATCCCCATTGCCGTCAATGGTCCCCTGGCCGGAGATCGACACGTTCGTCGCATCCTGTGTGAACAACAATCCCACTACTCTGCCTCCGAGAACGTAGTCCTTCAAGTTGTCACTTCCCCGCAGAACCGCCCCGGTGGTCAGATGCAGATTGGTGTTGGAGCGCAGCTGCAGTGTGCCGGAAAGGAACACCCCCGGCGGGACGAGAATGGTTCCCCCACCTCTCATCGCGATCGAATCGATCGCCTTTTGAATCGAATTGGTGTTGAGCGTGCGCCCGTCGCCAACGGCACCGAATTCGGTAATGGCCAACGGATCCTGCCCTGCCCGTGCCGGAACCCCGGCCATAAACAGGACTAGCACAAGGATCATGAAATCTCGACGTGCAACCATGGCGGACTCCGCATTGCCCTGAGTAATGATTCTGGATCCTCCAGGAGTCAGGATCCTGTTCGGGGGATTATCCTTCGACAATTTCATTGACCGCTTCAACGAGCCGTTGCCGGAACTGACGATCATTTTCAATGTACCACGCACGAGCATTTTCCCCCATACTCTTCCGTTCTTCGCTATTCATTTGCCCGAGGGCTTCGACCGACCCCTCGATTGCCGCATCATCTATGCGATAGCCTTTGCTAAGACCGATGGTCCACTCGCCAACATATGGCACCAGAATACCCCGGTCCGGCTGTACAAGTTCATTCATTGGCGGTGCGTCTGTGGCAAGGACGACGGCCTGACAACTCATGGCTTCGACGATGTAATGACCGAAGCCCTCGGCTGCAGATAAGCAGAAATGGACCCCATTACTGTTCTGGAGCCGACGAAGCGTCCTCTCGTCGACACGTGAGGTTGTCCACTGAATGTTGACGGCCGGGGTGGCCGAGATCCCCTCGGCATGCCAGAGCACTTTCAGCATGGGCCATTCCGGGTGCCGCGACCAGCACCGGACCAGGGTCTCGGTACCCTTTAGTTCGCTGCTGCCTGCCATGTGTACGAAGCTGTCATAGTTGTGCGTCACCTTGCCGTCAAACCGGTCAATACCTGTGAATCCGACGAAGCGTGTACGGAGTCCCCGCCGTCTAAAGATCTGTTCTGCGTGCCGGGTCTTGCAGAGCAGGCTGTCAAATTCCGGAAGATATTTCGTGGTGTCGTCCCTCATCCATTCCTGATTGGGAATGAGACAATTAACGCGCGCGTATCGAAACCATCCGGGCTTCGCCGTTTCCAGGAAAATGTTCATGTCATACAGCGGCTTGCGCGCCATCGAACCGCCGAGCTTCCTGAACGCACGGCCGACGCGTGCTTTCAGTTCGCTGTGAAAGATCGTAACCGTCACTTTGAAACCGGATTGGCGGAGAATTGCAGCGAGGATGGCGCCCGATCGGCGCAAACCGGCACCATGAGCCGAGGTGAGAATATGGATATGGCGTCTATCGGGCATATTCCCTCAGGAATGCGCCACAATCGTAGACAGAGTCACGGAACAAAACACCTCGCCACCGGTTGTGAGAAAGGTATTCATTCTTTTTCGACATCCGTGCCTATCTGAAGGACCACCAGAGGAAGAGCAGAACAAGCACCAGCACAACCGAGGCTATCGCATTCACCCCGTTTCGCTTCGGGTTGAGTGAATGGGAACGGTCAATCCCTGCGAAGGTCAAATTCACAAGCCGTTCGCACGCGGGCGGCGCGGTCGCAAGGCTGACACCGATCAACACAAGTGAGCAGACAAAGAACAGGAATGCCGCATAGTGCAGAAAATTCACCGTCGCAACGAATCTGAGAGCGTCGGATGTCAGCGGCGACAATTTGTTCTGAATTTCAAGACCAAAGCGGGTACCGCCGAGGAAAAGGCCGGTAAGAAGGCACGCCAGGGCCCCCTGTCCATTCGCCCGTTTCCACAAGATGCCGAACAGGAAACAGGCGGAAATCGGCGGGGCGATGTACCCCGAGACACTCTGGAGGTAGACAAACATCCGCTCGTCACTCATCTTGCCAATGAACGGGATCCAGAGAAGCCCGAGTACCACCATGCCCGCTGTTGATATCCTGCCAAAGCGGACAACGCTGGTGTCATCGGCCTGCGGTTTGAGACGTTTGAAAATGTCGATCGTCAAGAGGGTTGAGGTGGAATTGAACATCGCGCTGAGTGAAGACATGAGAGCAGCCAGAAGTCCGGCAACAACCAATCCCTTCAGGCCTGACGGGAGCAGGGTTGTCACCATCCAAGCGTATGCCCTGTCTCCGGTGACCTGGCCATTCGAGAGACTATAGGCAATGAGACCCGGAAGGACCAGAATGAACACCGGCAGGATTTTCAGGAATCCTGCAAATATTGTCCCGCTCCGCGCCTGATCAAGATTTCTGGCACTCAAGACCCGCTGAACGATATACTGATCTGTACACCAATACCAGATGCCCATGATAGGTGCACCAAGCACAATCCCCGTCCATGGGAAATCAGGATCATTCATCGGTTTGAACATGCTCCAGAACTCAGGAGGTGTGGTTGAAACTACAGTCTCCCAGCCGCCGGCCTGATGAAGCCCGATCAGCGTGAGCAAGACCGACCCGAAGATGAGAATGAACATCTGGAGGAGATCCGTGTAGATCACCGCAGCGAGTCCTCCAAGAACGGTATACGCGCCCGTGGCAACCACGATCACGCAGGCGGACGTGTACATGTCCCATCCGACTACGGCATTCAGGAGAATCCCTCCGGCATAAAGTGAGATGGAAATCTTGGTAAGGACATATGCAACGATGGAAACCAAACTCAGATAATACCGTGACGCGGGGCCAAAGCGGCGCTCCAGAAACTCAGGCATGGTGAAAACACCCGAGCGGAGGTAGAATGGAGTGAAGACCCAACCCAGGAGAAGCAGGACCAGGATTGCCAGCCATTCGAATTGCCCCACGGCCAGGCCCGATTTCGAACCTGTCCCCGCTAGCCCGAGGAAGTGTTCACTCGATATGTTGGTGGCAAAGAGTGAGGCACCGATCGCGAGCCAGCCTACGTTTCGGCCGGCAAGAAAGTACTCTGTTGAACTTTTTGCCCGCTTACGGAAGTAGAAACCGACTGAAAGCACCGCTGTGAAATAGACGGCGATGATGACCATGTCGGCCAGGGAGAGAGAATTCGTCATAGCAATTCCCATTAGCGGCTTACGCTGCCGTGATTTTTTGCAGCCGCCGTATCACTTGAATCATGGACCGCACGGTGTGGTAGTTGACCTTCCAGCCGTGACCCAGGGCGTCGTCGATTACGATCCCTTCGCGGTCCACTCGCTCATACCATTCGCCACCGGCCACCATGTTGACCATGTGGGCAAAAACGAAGTCCCAGATATTCCGGAATGCGGCCCAGTATCGTTCATCCCGGAACGACAGATAGGCGTCAAGCATGCCTATAAGAACTTCGCCCTGTTGCCAGAATTGCTTCTGCGTGTGTGCCGTTGGCGACTGATCCGGTCCCTCGCAGTAGACACCGCCGTAGGTGTGGTCCACGCCGAAGCGGATGCAGTGATCACACATGTTCCTGAGGATGGGCTCGTAGGTAGCCCGTTCTTGTCCGAGGATATCACCCGCATGCATGAGGAGCCAGGCGAACTCGACGTTGTGACCATAGGAAGTGAAGTCAAGCGGGTGAATGTCGCCTTGATCCGGTTTTGCGTCGCGGCCCCACGTTGTGGCGAAAATGATCGCGGGCAGTGGTTCGAAGTTGTACTTGAACTGGAAGTATCCCGTTCCCGAGCCAGGGCGGAGCATCCTGGAGAGCAGGAGGTCGATGATCTCCAGCAGCCGGCGTCTGTGCGTGGGATGTCCGGTCATTTCGTAGTAGGTGGTCAGTGCTTCCATCATGTGCATATGGACATCAAGACTTTTCCGGTCGCCGCCGTATCGACCCGGGTCCTCAGGTTGCCAATCCTGCTGCATGAGCTCGATGAAGCCTCCGTGTCGTGTGTCCGCCATGTGCTCGCAAACGGCCTGATAAGTTGCATCGGCGGCTTTTCTGCCTTCGGCATTTCCGGTGGCAAGAAAATACTCGCTGAAGGCGTAGATCCCGAAGCAATGTCCGTATCCCACTTTGGATTTGTTGGTTGGTTTTCCTTGCCGGTCCGCGATCCAGTACCACCCGCCGTGTTCGGTGTCCCAGTAATGATCGAGGATGAACCGCGCACACATGTCCGCCAGTTCCGCGCAGCGGCCGTCACCATAACCAGCGCGATGGGCACTCGACATGGTGTAGAGCATCCGGATCTGTGAGAGAAACGTCTTCTCGGTTTCCCCTGTCGGCTTACCGTGCCGATCGAAAAAGGGGAGAAATCCCCCGTAGACGGGGTCGGGCGAGCGTTCGATCCAAAAAGGAAGAAGGGATTCAGTCAGGTAGGTTTGGGCGTGATTCCGTAACTCTGTGACTTCGGCTGCCGTAGGCATGGCGTGCTCCCGGTGTTCATAGTGTTCGACGACGAGAGGTTCGGCTTGGGATTGGCAGCTCGAATTTACACAAGAAGAATCGGAGAATCCACATCTCCTCGACTGTTTCAACCGTATCGTCGACACATCCGAGGAACATATGCCATTCGACGGAAACAAGCTCACCGGTCAGTCGTTCCGGTTCGCCGCGTCTATCGAGGCGTTTCCGATAGAGCAGGTATCCGGTGATGCCGACCCTACTTCAGCTCGAGGCGCATTTCATTTGTGGGTTTGAATCCCACCTTCTCGTACAAATGGCGCCCGGCATCGCTGGCGTGAAGTGTCACCCACCCGAATCCCTGTTCCCGACACCACTCGACCATCGCTTCAATAATAGAGGTGGCGAGCCCACGCCCGCGGTACTCCGGCTCTGTGTACATGTTAAGAATCTTCGCACGGCGCGGGCTTGGGTCAGAAGGAGATGATGGAAGGGGTACGATCATGACCCCTCCACCTGCAACCACACCGTCCGGAGTTTCCATAAGCCACCCCCGGTACGAACCGTTCTCGAGACCCGCCTTGATGAAGGGCGCCGTTGTCGACTCCATCGCGTCAAGATCAGTTTCCTCCACAAAACCCATATCGTAGTACATGCGACGACGGTGACGCATGATGGTGTCCAAGTCCGAAACTGTTGCTGTCCGGATGTGCATATCAGTACTGCTCATAGCGTACGTGACCCTCCTTAATTTCCAGCTCAGATGTGCCATCCACCGATTGCACATCTCTATCTTGCAGATCTGCTTTGATGTCGATCCTGATGTATGAGAACTTCGCCAATGAGCAGAATTCGGTGCGATCCGGTCTTCGAATGCAGCCATGCGTTTTTCGTATAGCATGACGCCACTCTTCATCAGCGACCATCAACTGTCGCTGATAAGCGCAAAACGACCGGATTGTCAAACGTGCTGGTAGGCCATTGCCTTGAGAAGTGTGATCCGCTTTCCCACGGGCGGATGAGTGCCCAAGAGGTCTGCCAACATCCCCTCCCGCTCGTTGGCTTCGCGACCCAGGGGGTCCGCAATGCAGAGATGGGCGGTCCCCTTTTTGATTGCCTTTGTCGGTTCGTCCGCGTCCGTGATCTTCTGCAGCGCCGAGGCAAGTGCGATGGGATTACGGGTCAACTCCGCACCTGAGGCGTCGGCCAGGAATTCCCGCTGGCGTGAAACCGCCATAGCGAGGAGTTGAGAGATAATGGGCGCCAGGATCAGTGCGATGACCCAGACCAGCATCAGGATACCGAGCCCCCCGCCTCCCCCTTTCGAGTCTTTCTTCCCTCCCCTTCCTCCTCCGAACCTGAGCACCCGCGTTCCGAACTCCGTAATGAGCAAGACCGTTCCGATGAGAGCGGCGACGACGGTCATCAGCCGGATGTCGTAGTTGCGGATGTGACTCATTTCATGTGCGACGACAGCCTGGAGCTCTTCGCGGGTCAGGCGTTCAACGAGCCCGTCTGTGACAGCGATGGAAGCGTGCTCTGGATCCCTGCCGGTGGCGAATGCATTGGGGTCCGGGTCGGGCACCTGATAGACCTTCGGCCGGGGGATCCCCGCAGCAATCGCCATCTCGTCCACGACATTCAAAAGCTGGCGGTATTTTGGGTCGTCTTCCGCGACCGGGACGGCGGTGGCCGATGCCAGAACCGCGGCATCCCCGCTTCGCGCGCTCCGCACCGCACCGATCCCCGCGATCGACATGGCCACAATCGTCGCAACCGGAAACGGAAAGCTCATCTCCTCATCACTTTCCAGTCCGAATCCAGTCAGGAACAGATCCAGCCCGAAACCCAGGAATCCGAGAAAAAGGATGAAACCAACGAGCACCAGGACAGTCAGCGTTTTGTTGTGGGCCTGCTGTTCGTAGATGTTTCTCGGTACGAGAGGCATCGGTCGACTGCTACTTTTGTAGGGAAAGGTCGACGTTCGGCACGGCCCGTTCTGCAGCCTCGGTCACTTCGAAGAGTTCTGAGGGCTTGAAATCGAACATACGCGCGATGAAGTTGGCAGGAAAAACCTGTTGCGCGATGTTGAATTTCGTCGCAATGTCGTTGAAGAACTGTCGGGCGAATCCGATCTTGTTTTCGGTGCTCGAGAGCTCCTCCTGGAGCTGCTTCACGTTTTCGTTCGCCTTCAACGTCGGGTAATTTTCCGCGAGGGCGAAGAGCCGGCCGAGTGCTCCGGTGAGCGCGTTTTCCTTGACCGCTGAGTCAGCGACTCCGGAAGCCGTGGTTGCTGCATTTCGTGCCTGGATCACCTTGTCCAGGGTCTCCTGCTCGTACTGCATGTACCCTTTCACCGTGTTGACAAGATTCGGAATCAGATCGTGCCGGCGTTTCAATTGCACATCGATTTGCTTCCAGCCGTTCTGGACCTGATTTCGCAGCGTAACAAGCTTATTGTACTGCCCGATTCCCCAGATGAGGAGGAGCAGAAGTATGCCTAGCACCACGAGAAGAATCATGAATGGCTCCGGAGTAATGGATAGTAATAGCTTGTGCGCGAACGGAGGATTGGCTCCGCCGACGACTATTTGGCCATCGCATCAAAATACGAAGATTTCAGATGTTTTGTTGCCTGGTGGTTCTAAAGGTGTACAATTCGATTGGGATGGAGGTGGCGACTCTGGAAGACGGAGAGCGGAGTGCCGGGACGCACAAGGTGATCTTCGATGCATCCCGGTTCGCCAGTGGAGTATATTTCTACTCGTTCCGGACGGCCGGATTTGTTGAAACCTAACGGATGGTCCTCGTCCGCTAGAATGGTCTAGACCGCGGCATAAGGATCTCTTTTTGCCAGTCGATCGCTATAGACTGCGGACGGGCCATGCTGGCGTTGTGTTTCCGATCGCATTGTGATGAGAGACAATACTCTTCTGATTTGGATGCCGCGTCGATCACGACACAAAGTACTTCGCAAAGACCTCGTCGCATTGACGGGCAAGGGAAAAGTCTTTCTCAGTGAGTCCCCCTTCGTCATGCGTCGTGAGCTTCAACGTCACTTTGTTATAGCGAATATCGATATCCGGATGGTGGTTCCTTTTTTCCGCCTTCCTGGCGATCCGGTTAACGAAATCGATAGCTTGCAGGAAGCCTTCGAATTCAAATGTCCGGAGGATTGTTCGAGCACGTCTCGACCAATGCGGAACGGTTTTCAGGTGAAGACCGACTTGTTTCGGTGTCATGGCAGTCGTAATTTTGGTGCGTGATTTTCCGCCCCGAGCAGCGCTCTTTGCCTCTGCCGGGCTGCGAGTCTGGGCTGCACTTCGGCCAGCTCCCATCCATGGCACAATGGGGAATCCAAAATGCTGCCGCTACCTTGGTTCTGTGTCAATTAACAGGACAAAAGGTCAGATCGTTCCAGTCTCAAATCGTTTCTGTCCTTCTGTCTCCGATTTACCCCTCGGACGCGATTGGAAGTTGCAATTCACAGTTTTCCTCACAACCTTTTGTGTATCCGCTTCCGGTACACACAGGTCACACATTAGCTGGCCCGCCATGGCTGCTGGCATGTCACCAATCATACCGATAAACGCCCAGAAGGTCTTGAAGCCGTCGGCCTTACCTTTTGCTCGATGTGTCGGAGAACTATGGGACGGGGGTATCATTGGCAAGTGTAGTGATCCCGACAACGGAAGATGTCTTACACATTCTGGGAGGATAGGACAATGAAGACCAGATCTCTTCTGAGTTGTCTTGGATTCGTCCTCACGTTGGCAACATTCAGCATCGGGGCATCCGGATGTTCCACGAACCTGGCCACAGGCGAGAAGCATCTGAATCTCATCAGCGAGTCTCAGGAAATCGCCATGGGGAAAGAGTACGATTCGGAAATTCAGGGATCGCTTGGTGCATATGATGATGCCGAGTTGCAGCGATACATCCAGGAGCTCGGAACCCGCATCGCTGCAAGGACGGAGCGCTCCAATCTTCCCTGGACATTTCGAGTTGTCGATGATCCGGTGGTGAATGCCTTCGCGCTTCCCGGAGGCTACATCTATGTCACCCGGGGATTGCTTGCACACATGAATAACGAAACACAACTTGCGGGGGTTGTAGCACATGAGATTGGCCATGTCACTGCTCGACACTCGGTCAACAACATGTCCAACCAGATGCTTGCCCAACTGGGAATGGTTCTCGGCACGGTTTTGGCTCCCGAGGAGATGCAAAAGTACGGCAGCCTGGCGAGCGCCGCGCTGAGTGTTCTCTTCCTGAAGTTCAGCAGGGACGATGAGACACAGGCGGACAATCTTGCAGTGCGATACATGGTGAGGATTGACCAAAATCCGAGCGAGTTGATCCGGGTCATGAATGTGCTCGAACGGGTAAGCGAAGCAAGCGGAGGTGGGCGGGTTCCGGAATGGTTGTCGACGCATCCAAGCCCTCCCACCCGTGCCGAGGATATCAAGAGCCAGATCGACACTATGCGCGTGAAGCCCGTATACGCGAAGGTCGACCAGCCTGGATACCTTAGTCGCCTCGCCGGATTGACCTTCGGCGATAATCCGCGGGAAGGCTATTTCAAAGGGAATGCGTTCTATCACCCTGATCTCAAATTCCGCGTTGATTTTCCGCAGGGGTGGAAAACGGCGAACCAGAAGCAGGCGGTCATTGCCCAAAGCGAATCGGGGGATGCGATTCTGCAGCTGACGCTCGCGAACACCAAGTCTGCGGATTCGGCCTCGAGCGGTTTCTATGCACAGGAAGGAGTTTCCGCAGGTTCGCGGCAGTCCGTGTCCATCAATGGTCTACGCTCTGTGGTCGGGACATTCTCCGCTACGACGAATGAGGGCTCTCTTGCAGGCACCGCGGTCTTTATCGAATACGATGGGAAAGTCTTTCAGATTCTCGGTTACAGCGCGCAGCAAGCATGGTCGGGATACCAGACGACGGTCAAGAATGCGCTGCTCAGTTTCAGCCGCCTGACCGACAACCAGGCTCTCTCCGTAAAACCGATGATCGTAAAGATAGTTACTCTCCCAGAAGCAATGACGCTCGAGCAGTTCGATAAACGGTATCCCTCGGCGGTCCCACTTGCCACCGTGGCACTTGCCAATCAGGCGGATGCGACAACCAAGTTCAAAAAAGGAGACAAAGTCAAGCAGATTGTCCAGCAGACCAAGTAGTGGTCAATACCCCTAAGCCCCCTCACACAACAAGGGGGCTTTACTTCCACGGATTATGCCGGCCTGCCCAATGCAAGAAGCCTGACGAGCAGGAACCCTGCTACGAAGCCTCCGACGTGAGCCCCGTACGCCACGCCTCCTCCCTCTCCTCCCAGCATTCCCAGTCCAAGGATAACCTGATAGAGGAACCATACCCCGATGACTATGAATGCAGGCATTTCCTTCAGGAAGTACATGAATACCACCTTCACTCGCCGGCCCGGGAACAAGGTCAGGTACGCTCCAAGGACTCCCGCGATGGCTCCGGAGGCACCGAGGCCGGGGAGTTGCGTATCTCCACCACTCAGCGCGGTAACCGCAACCTGCGCCAGCGACGCAAGGATCCCGCAGAGCAGGTAAAAGACGAGATATCTGCCGTGCCCGATGCGGTTCTCAATATTGTCCCCAAAGATCCAGAGGTAAAGCAGGTTGCCGGCAATATGCGCGAATCCTGCGTGCATAAACATCGACGTGAGAAGGGTGATATAGACTGAGACCGGCGTCGGTTCAAGTCCGGGCACGCTGAAGATTTCCCCCGTCACGGGGTCCCTCACGGATCTCGCCTCCGTGACGACGTCACGACCGGTGAGAATCTCTTCCGGGACCGTCACATAGGCCATGGTAAACGAATTGGTCGAGTCCAGCCCCTGTAGAAAGACAAACACAAGGATGTTCAGGGCGATGAGGACGTAGTTGACAACGGGGGTAATCCTCCGGTCTGAGTTGTCGTCTCCAAGAGGGAACATGGTTTCCAGTCCTTTGCTGGTTGATCCGCCCTGCGGCTGGCGGTAACCTACAGATTCATTTGTTACGCCGGAATAATACGGAAGGGGCGGGCGAGAGTCAATAATCCGATGTATGCTGAGGCAACAATCGGAGACCTGGATCCAGAAATGCGGAGAGGTACACCTGCACTCACAAATTTCCTTCCCACGAGCAACATGCGCCCGGGCGCTCGCAGAAGGCGTCTCAATATTGGTGTCCAGTTTTCGGTGGAAAACATCCCCGCACTTCCGTACAGTAGTGCTGACAGATTAACCATGAAAGGGTCAATCGCTCTATGGCAACACTCCCTTCCGTACAGGAAATGGAACGTGCATACAGGAGGAGCGACGCCGGCTATGACGGAGTATTCTTCCTCGGAGTTCGATCGACGGGCATATTCTGCAGGCCCTCGTGCAGCGCCCGAAAACCGAAGCCTCAAAACGTGGTCTATTTTTCGAGCCCCAGAGAAGCTCTCTTCGCCGGATTTCGACCCTGCAAACGTTGCACACCAATGGCCTTTCCGGGGAGAATGCCGGAATGGGCGGGACGACTGCTG
>DAINBR010000073.1:0-11744 GCA_036732865.1 Bacteroidota bacterium
CTACCACACGGTCAAATTCGGAGGCGACTTCCAACGGTACACTATCCGCACATATCAGATTGGCAACCCCCGGGTCTTGGCCCGGATCGTAGCACAGAACGCTGCCCTTGCTGATGGAGACCCATCGAAGTTAACACTGGCACAGATCATGATCTGGGACTTCTATGTAAACAACTATGGGTATGACGTTTTTGGAAACCTGTATGAGGGTGATGATTTCCAGGGACCCAGGCATCCCGTGTTTGCTTCAGGGTACATCCAGGACAGAATGGAATTCAACGATCTCGTCCTGAATATTGGCCTGCGCTACGACTACATAAACACAGCAGCGTATGTGCCGGTCGACCCCAGCCATCCCGAGCTCACACGTGATCCCTACACCAACGCCATCAAGCCCGATGGCCTTCGAAAATCCACTCCGTTCCACAGTGTCACCCCGCGTCTCGGTATCGCCTATCCCGTTTCAGATCTCACAGTGTTTCATATTCAATATTCCAAGCTCGTACAGCAGTCCGGTTTGAGGGATATCAATGTCGGCCTCTACAGCGGCGCTATCTTTACGAACTCGCCCATGCCGATTGGGTTTGACCTCCGTCCGGAACGCACAACACAGTACGAGATCGGGTTCACACAACAGATAGGTGATTTTGCCTCCGTTGACGTGACTGGCTATTACAAGGACATCAAGGACCAAATAATGATGAGGGTAATTGAGACAGATCGAACCTCCCAGTACACTGCCTATGGTGCCTATGCCAACGGGGACTTCGCAACGACAAAAGGGATCGAGCTAATGTTCGCTATGCGAAGATACAAACGGCTCATGGTGAACGGTTCGCTTTCTTTGCAGGATGCGCGGGGCTCCGGTTCATTCCCGAATTCCAACTGGGGGATTATCGGCGCAGGGACTGACACTGCCATCACCCCATACTACATTTCCCCCCTCAGCTACATGAACGCTGTGCGGGGGAATTTTGCCGTTGATTACAGATTCGCGAAAGACGATGGAGGTCCCATCCTCAGCGAACTGGGTGCGTCGCTCCTCTTTACGTTCAACAGCGGGCATCCCTACACCCGCTCATCGGCAAACTCAGATGAATTCTATGCCCGCGACCGCATACCAATCGAGGCGCTTAACTCGTCGACGACTCCATGGGTCTTCCAATTCGATCTGCGTCTGGATAAAACGATCCGGTTCACAGACCATCTGGCCTGGACCATCTCCCTGTATGTCATCAATCTCTTCGACAACCGGAACGTGCTCAATGTCTGGTCGCGAACCGGAAGCGCCGACGACGACGGTTACCTGAGTAACCCTGACCTGAGCGCAGCATTGATTCAGAAATATGGTTCTCAGTATGCGGACGTTTATCGGCTGGTGAATCTGTCGTTCCTCCGGCCTTCTGGATATTTCAACGAGCCCTATTTATTCGGCCCTCCCCGCCAAATTCGCCTCGGTGTGAGGCTCGAGTACTGAAAGGAGCAGACACTCATGAAGGGACTCTCCTGTTTCCTGACTGTTCTCTCGATCCTTTCGGCGGATCCCGGAGCCTGGGCGAAAGAAACCGGCCGGCGCCCGGCGAATTCCGTCGCGAAGGTGCTGGGTTCCCCTACGTGGACGAGATTCAACATTAACCACCTCTCTACAAGTTTCAATGCCAACGGAGTCAGTGATGTGAGCCTGGTGAATTGGGGCTCGCTTCCAGGTCTTTTCTATCCCAAAGGGAGCGGTAAAGGTCCTGTTTGTGCATCAGATCTCATGTGGGGTGCTTACGCAGGGATCGGCGGAGACATCCGGATCGGAGGTGGTTCTTGGGGTACCACCCTTGAGCCGGGCAGGATACTGGATAACCTACAGCCCGAATCGGCGGACCTGCCCAAGAATCGCATCTATCGCGTCCGTCCCGACATCCCCCCGGGTAACCAGACAGCTGACATCAGCTCGGAATTGGGTGACGGGGAGGGGAGCGCAGCGGAGATCTATTCTCAGTACGACAAGGACTGGACTGAATGGCCTTGGCAGGAAGGGGCTCCCTTCGAGGACAAGAATCAGAATGGCATTTATGAACCCTCAATCGACATCCCGGGTGTTTCAGGAGCAGATCAGACTATCTGGGGTGTGGCGCGCGACGTTCCCAACGCTGACTGGGGTTTCGGCACACCTCCACTGGGAGTCGAAATACACATGACCATTTGGGGGTATCGGAGCGAAGGTGCCCTGGGCCACATGTTCTTCAGACGGTATGCACTGATAAACCGTAACTCCATCCCGTTCGACAGTATGTTTGTGGCGATGTGGTCGGATCCGGATGACGGCAACCCAGGCGATGATCTGGCGGGGTGTGATACCTCGCGAAGTCTTGGATTCGTCTACAACGGCGAGGAGACAGATAAAGTGTACTCACCTCTCCCGCCGCCGGCAGTGGCGTTCGATTTTTTCCAGGGCCCAATTGTCGCAGGTTCGCCCACGGACTCTGCCATCTTCAAAGGGAAGAGGTTGTATGGGAAACGCAATCTCCCCATGACGGCATTCTTCGCCAACACGGGTATGGCTCTCGACCCCATCCTTCAAGATCCTTTAGCGACATTTGGCCCTCCCGGTGCCACCAAAATGTACCGGGCTTTCCAGGGTCTTCTTGCGGTTTCCGGGGAACCTTATGTCGATCCAAACAGTGGTTCTCCTACAAAGTTTCCCTTTGCGGGCGATCCTGAAAAACGAACCGGCTGGCTTGACGGGACACACGGGCTGACATTCGGTGATCGGAGGATTGGAATCTCGTCCGGACCGTTTACCATGATGCCTGGCGATACGCAGGAAGTTGTCATTGCGGAGATTTGCGCCGGAGCATTTTCCGGATGTGACAGACTCTCAGCGATCGGCCTCATGAAGTTCTACGATGATCAGGCACAGGCTGCGTACAACAATTTCTTCGCTGTTCCACGCGCACCTTCGCAACCCAAAGCGACGGCGTCGGCGCTCAACCATGAAATCATTATTGACTGGGGGACCGATTCGGCAGCCGTGGCGGCCACCGAGGTGCCGAGTCCGCTGGGATATGCATTCGAAGGGTACAATGTGTATCAGCTTCCCTCAGCATCTGCGTCGCTGGCTGACGGCAAACTTCTCGCAACATTTGATGTCATCGATGGTGTCGGGAAGATCATAGACTACGAGTTCGTTGCTAGTAAAGGGAGCGTGCTACCAACGGTGAAGCAATATGGCACCGACAGCGGCGTCCAGAGATGGTTACGGGTTATGGCAGATGCGTTCAACAATGGACGTCCCCTGGTCAACGGCAATCCCTACTATTTTGCTGTCACGGCTTACAACTACAATCCGACCCCGGGCGCCGTTCCGGTAACCCTGGAGACGCAAAGCATCGTCAAGACGGTCATTCCGCATTCTCCTGACCCGGGCACCCGATACGCCGCGGTCTACGGCGATACAATCGCACCGGTGATCCACACAACGCTTCCTGGACTCACCCCATGCGACGGCACGGTTCTGCCGCTCATCGTGAATCCAGCGATGCTCAACGGACATCAGTATGAGGTCTCTTTTGACACAGTTGGTGACGTGGTGTCCTGGAAGCTGAGAGACATCACAAGTGGCCAGGTTAAGCTGGTAGATCAGCAGAATCAAAGCGGGGATCAGCAGTACAAGGCGGTCGACGGGATGCAGGTCGTTGTTTCCGGGCCCACTCCGGGTTGGAAGGAATGGCAAATTCCAAGCGGGACCCGCAGGTTCACGTGGTCTGGTGCCGATGCTTACGGCTTGGAAGGTTTCAACGGTGCCATGGGGAATTCGACTGACTTCTACGCATATGTTCTTCTTGGGAGCTCCGGATTTGGTGTGCCATACTCAGGCCTCAAGAGTGTCCTGCTCAAGCTGGCTCCGGCAAAGGCCGACGGCACTTTCCCAGCCGGCGATGAGAATGTATCCTACGCCTACCGATTCCTCCGGGGTGCTCAGAACGCGCCGGCAAAGCCGGAGTTCGCCCCGTTCATCGTAGACGCCACCGCAACTTACGCATTCCAGGATTATGTTCAGGGTATTCCGTTTTCGGCCTGGGACATCGATGCGAACCCGCCCCGGCGGTTGGCCGTGGCATTTCTTGAGAACAATGTTTCCGGAGGCCGTGTCGACGGCAAATGGTGGCCGGACATTGCCTACGTGGACAACTGCAGCTCTTCAAGTCCGCGCGAGTGGTTCTGGATCATGTCGGCGCCCTACACCAGCCAAACGCCCGACCCGGCGTTTCAGACAAATGCCCTGACGGATCCGAGCCTCCCCTTCATGTGGATATCGCTCGCAAACCGCCGTGCTGCGGTGGATTGGGGGACGGACGATCAATTTCTGATCGTTGCGAATCACATGAACTGGCCCGGGAACACCTTCTCGTTTACCTCGCCGAAGAACGTGACCGGCGACAAAGCCCTTGCGCAGAATGATGTGAGTCAAATCAATGTCTTCCCCAATCCCTACTATGGCGTCAATCCGCAGGAGCTGAACAAATATCAGCGGTTCGTGACGTTTAACCACCTTCCGAAAAAAGCGACAATCCGCATTTTCAACCTGGCAGGAGTTCAAGTACGAACCATCAACCGGGAGAATGATTCGCAATTCGAGCGGTGGGATCTCAAGAACGATTCGGGACTTCCGGTCGGCAGTGGCCTGTACATAGCGTATATCGATATGCCGGATGTGAACGCAACGAAGATTGTGAAGATCGCGATCGTGCAGGAGCAACAGATCCTCGACAGATATTGATCAACCCCGCAAAGGTGATCCAATGAAACTCGCCATGCTCATGCTTGCCTGTCTGCTGCCCGCTGCGACAATGATCGCAGGTTCGGGCAACCGGACGGGCACGAACGGCGCTTCGGAACTGCTGATTCCCATCGGGACCCGTGATATCGCCATGGGAGGATCAACCGTGGCGCTCACATCCGGCCCGGAAGCTCTCTTCTGGAATCCGGCAGGGATCGCCGGGTCCCAGCGTGCCGTCACCCTCTTTGCCTCTCACATGAACTACATTGCTGACATCGGTGTGGAATGCGCCTCTGTGGCCGTGGATTTCACCGATTTCGGTGTGATGGCGCTTCAACTGAAGGCGCTCTCCATCGGCGAAATCCCTCTTACCACCGCCAACACACCCGACGGATCGGGCCAGACATTCTCGCCCCAGTTCTTTACGCTGGGACTGACTTATGGAAGGCAGCTCACGGACAGAATCCGCGTGGGCGGGACGGTCAGTCTCATCTCGGAGCGCATGGCTGAAGTCAGTGCAGCCGGCATTGCTTTTGACATGGGGGTTATCTACAACGACCTCGCTAACCTGAGCGGCCTGAGCTTTGGCGTCGTCGTGAAAAACATAGGGCCCCAGATGAGGTTTGAGGGTCCGGGGCTTAACATCGCCGCAACGGCATCGGGACTGGAGCGTTCTGAATTCTATTACAGTGTGGAAGCGGCCTCCTTTGAATTGCCCTCTACTATTGAACTCGGTGTCGGTTACCGCACGACCTTCGACGATGAGAATACACTCATTCTGGGAGCTGCTTTTCAGAACAACAATTTCACCGACGATGCGTACCGTTTCGGTTTTGAATACGGATTCCAGAATCTTCTGTTCACGCGTGGCGGGTACGACTATTCACCACCGACGATGGACGAGCGCGAGAACATCTATGGTCCCTCACTTGGCGTAGGCATCCATGCGACCGTCGGGAACATGGATGTGACGTTCGACTACGCGTACAGGTCCGTGAAATTCTTTGATGGCAACCAGGTCTTGTCGGTGAAAATAGGACTGTGAGGGGATTGAGAGGTAGGTCAATGGCAATGTCGTGGAAAATCTTGCCCGGAAGGATTCCAGCATGAGAGCCTGCCATGCCGGCATTCTTGTCGCCTTCCTGCCTGCGCTCTTGCAGGCACAAACAAAAACATGGAGTGCGCCTTTCCTTCTCACCTCACCCGGTATCAGCACCCGGACGGAGAAATTTGAAGCGCTTAGCCCCGCGGGCACGCAGATTAGCGGTTTTGCAATGGATCGGAAGGGATTTCTCTGGTGCCGGACAAACAAGGGACTGGCCCGCTTTGACGGCTACGAACTGAAGGTCTATAGCACAGAGATCGCGGATACGGCGGGAGCTTTCCGATCAGACCTGCAGGCAATTGCGGTTGATGGCGACGGGTTCGTCTGGGGGGGAACCACCAACGGAGGTGTGCAGAGACTCGATCCTGCAACTGGCCAATCACGCTGGTACCGCGGCCGGGAGGACGATTCGACGTCCATCGGAACCGGGGCGACAAGACTGCTTGTCACATCCGACGGACAACTCTGGGCGGGCGCAAAATACGGCCTGGCAACGTACAACCGGGCATCCGACTCGTTTATTCGGCATGCTCTCCCCCCTGACTGCCCTCGGGTCTGGGAAGGTGTCGTGCCCCCGGGCTACATCATTACTAGCCTCTGCGAGCTTGAGCGTTCGATCTGGGTCGGTCTGATTGGGGGTGGTCTCGCGGAGTTCAACAGAGAAACCGGAGTCTGGAAGAGGTATACGCAGAGGGCATCGACTGGTGTCGGGCCGAGCCAGGACATTGTTAGAGCAGTCCGCGCGGACCGGACAGGCCATCTCTGGATCGGGACCAGGAATTTCGGCCTCGATCGCCATGATCCGCGAACCGGGACGTGGGATCACTTCTCGGTGACAAAGAATGGGATTTCGCGGTTGAAGAATGACACCATCCGGGTACCGTCGCTTCCTGTATGGGCAATTGATGAAGACGATTTCGGCGGTATTTGGATTGTAGCGCTTTCGGCGGGCATTTTCAGATTCGATCCAGCGACCGGCGAGTTCTTGCAGTATCGCCACGATAACGCCGATCGGAATTCAATTCCGAGTGATCTCCTCGTATGGATAGGTGCGGCACGCTTCAGGCAGGAACCTGATTCGGCATCCCCGCAATCCCGACCCGGCAACTCGATCATCTGGATCCCGCCCACTGTGTATGGGGCTGCGTTCGCCTCTGAGGGTGCCCATCGAGTTATCGTCCGCAAGGATCCCTGCACGAGCATCCTGGCCTCCGGTAAGGATGGGGCTTCAAGATTCTTCGCCTGCGCGCTCTCACATGATTCCCCAGATAGAATCTGGGCAGGCCGCTTTGGCGGTGGAATCGTGCTCTTCGATCTACAAACCCGCATGGCGCGGGTGTATTCTTCAGACCCATCCGACGGGATCCTGCGGCTGGGTCGGCTTCGCGACGGGACCCTTCTGGCGACCACGCGACTGATCTTCAGGGCATCGATACTCGATAGACAACGCGACGCCTTCGTACCTTTCGTTCCGGATCTGCGTGTCACCTGCTTTCTTGAAGACAGCGACAGCCTGCTCTGGCTCGGATGCAGGAGCGCTATGGGGATGTCGTACGTGGCTTCTGTGAACAGGCGAACCGGCAGATCCACCATTTATCCCAGGCAGGATTCTGATTCAGCGAGTTATGTTGATGAAACCGTGCTCAGCATGTGCAACGACGGCAGAGGAGCACTGTGGTATGGAACGGGCGGCGGAGGTCTGATACGGTTCGACCTGAAACAAAGGGCCTATCGACGGTATGCCGGCAACCCGGATTCGGTGAATGCTCTCGTCGCCAATGGTGTTCGTGCACTCATCCCCGACTCGGCCGGGAAGCTGTGGGTCGGCACGATGGCCGGACTGGCCCTGATGGACTGCGACCGGGGAACGTTTGACCATGTGCACAGCCGCCTTCTTGATAATAGTGAGCTGTACATCCGGGATATGGTCGATGATGGCGAGGGACGTCTCTGGATCGCAGCACATGAACGGGCCGTCTGTTTCACCAAGGCGACCCGGACCTTTCGGGTGCTGACGCCCCCCGCTCAGTTTCAAACCTCACAGTTCTGGAGCGCGGCATTCGAACCGCAGACACGTTCGGTAGCATTCGGCGGCACCGGCGGATTCTTCATGTTCTCGATTGATGACTCACCTGCTGCTTCAGACCCCCCGCCGGTCGTTCTCACATCGTTTAAGGTTTTCGAAAAACCCTATCCCCTCGATGCGGAAATCTGGTCCCTCAAATCGATCACGCTTCCCCATTCGGCAAGTTTTTTCTCGTTTACATTTGCGGCGCTGGATTACATCAACTCCGCAAATAATCAGTATGCCTACCGACTGGACGGAGTCGATCCGGAGTGGGTACATGCGGGGTCGCGCCGCTATGTCAGCTACACCAACCTCGACCCTGGAAAGTATGTGTTCAAGGTGCGTGGGGCCAACAGCGAGGGGATCTGGAACGAGAAGGGAACGTCGATCGAGATCATCGTTCTATCTCCCTGGTACCGCACGTCCTGGGCGTACGGCGCATATGCGTTGCTGGCAGGAGGGCTCCTGTACGTTACGTGGCGATTCGATCGGAGGCGAACTGCCCTGAAACACAGGCTCCAGATGCAATCCTTCGAGGCGGCGAAGATGCATGAAGTGGACGAGATGAAATCCGCATTCTTTGCGAACATCTCGCACGAGTTCCGCACACCCCTCACGTTGATCCTCGGCCCGCTTGAGCAGTTTGCCGAACGCTTCAAGAACGATGAGCGCGCACTGGCTACACTCTCCATAATGCGCAGAAACGGACTCCGGCTCCTGCAATTGATCAATCAGCTTCTCGACCTCTCCAGAATGGATGGCGGGAAGATGACTGTCCGGGTGCGCTCCCTTGAGCTGGTCGCCCTCTCACGGGCACTCGTGATGTCCTTCCTGTCACTTGCGGACCGGAAGAAGATCAGCCTCATCTTCGATCCTGAAGAATACGAGATCATTGCCTATGGCGACCGCGACAAATTCGAGAAGATTCTCACCAACCTCCTCTCCAACGCCTTCAAGTTCACCGGGGAGGGAGGAGAGATCAAGGTGGTTCTGCGGCTGGCCAATGGGCAGAACGGGGAACCGTTCCGCGACGGTGCCCATGGCCGTCGGGTCGAGCTTGTCGTCTCGGACACCGGCGTCGGCATCGAAGCGGCACATATCGGCAAAGTGTTTGACCGATTCTATCAGGTCCAATCCTCTCTGGCGCAGGAGCAGGGGGGCACGGGGATCGGCTTGGCGCTGACGAAAGAACTTGTCGAGCTCCTCAGGGGAGAAATCACGGTCGAGAGCGTCCCGGGGCACGGAAGCACATTTACTGTCCGGTTACCCTTCGACAGAGCAGATTGGCGCCCGGAGGAGATTGTGACGGAAGAGAAAACCTCCGGCTCCATGGTCACGGACTCCACCACGGCCGTCCTCTCCGTGGAAGATCATTCGCAGGCGCCCGAAACGCTTCGAGAGGCCGGCAAACCCGTGGTGCTGATTGTGGAGGACAATGCCGACGTCCGGACCTACGTGCGCGGGTTCCTCGAAAAACAGTACACCGTGGAAGAAGCGGAGAACGGAAAAGCAGGTCTGGAGAAGGCCCGCGAAATGGGAATCGATCTCGTGATCAGCGATATCATGATGCCTGTGATGGACGGGGTGCAACTCTGCCGGGAGCTCAAGGGCGACGACCGCACCAGCCACATTCCGGTCGTTTTGCTCACCGCCCGGGCGACCCCGGAAGGGAAACTGGAGGGACTGGACATCGGGGCCGATGATTATGTCGTGAAGCCGTTTGATGCGCGCGAACTCATGGCCCGGGTAAAGAACCTGATCGATACCAGAAGGAAGCTGTGGGAGAAATATCACCGACAGGTGACCCTGGGACCCACGGACATTCCGGTGGCTTCGCTGGATGAGCGGTTCCTGAAACGTCTGGCCGAACATATCGAGCGTCACGTCGCCGATGCCGCATACGATACTGAAGCCGTGGCGCGCGACATGTGTATGAGCCGGATGCAGCTGAACAGGAAGCTCAACACCCTGACCGGAAAATCAACTCACGAGGTTGTGCGGGAGTTCCGTCTGCAGCGTGCGGCGGTATTGCTGCGCAGCCACGCCGGAAACATCTCCGGTGTGGCCTACGACGTTGGTTTCAACAGCCTGTCGCACTTCGCGCGCGCCTTCCGTGAAAGGTTCGGAGTCGTCCCTTCGGAATTTGTGGAGCTCCATCCGCCACAGGACGCTCACGCGAATCGTCCCCCGGACAACTGACGGCCGGGTAGTAAGTTCAGGTGTGCGACGGCGGCGGGGGAAACGCCTCCGGGTTCTGCCTCCGGTACTCTCCCGGGGGGGCGCCGTATTTGAGCCGGAAGGCCGTGGTGAAGTGGGATGTGCTTCTAAACCCGACCCGCCCTGCAATCGCTGCAACAGACAACGATTCCGTTACCAGAATCTCTCGTGCGCATTCCAGCCGCTTCTCCTGGAGGAGTTGATGTGTTGACTGCCCCGTCAGGATCCGCAGCCTTCGATTCAGGTGCATCCGGCTGATGCCAAGGTATTCGGCAGCGTTGGCGGTTGTGAAGAGAGGGTCCGCAAGATGCTCCTCGGTAATCCGGTCCACACGACCGAGGAACTCCCGCTCATCCGCCCGGATCGGGCGGTCGGACGAAGAACCTTGCGGCCCGTGAACGAAATGGTGGAGAATCGTCCCGACCGACAAACTCGATTTCGACATATTGCTCTGCCATTGTACAGATCATGGGGGTGGGCACGCATTAAGGTCTTCGCGCGCACACCCCGACACAAACCTCGATGAGTACCAGGATGCCCTTGAAGTCAAACCGTCTCTTCGTGTTTACTTTGTGTAAGTGACTGCTCCCGGCCCCCCAGCCGCGTTCAAGTAGGTATTTATAACGAGTTGATTCGCAGTCACTGCCCAGCTCCCATCAATATTTTTGAACGTCGTGCCATCGGGATTTGACAGTGTGCAGGTGATGTACTGTCCGGTCACCGCGACCGTTCCCGGATAGGTTATGAGTATAGTGTTCCCGGCATCAAGCACGTTGAACGAATACCCTCCGTTCCCGGCGAATTTGAAGCTGACTCCGGTGGCGGGTCCATTCAATCCGAACGCTTTCACTAAAGTTATCGGCTGGCCGCTAAGCGTGGCAGACTGGGCTGTCCAGGTACCGATAAGTTCCGTAGGGATTACCTGGGCTTCAGGTGCAGTTGTCGGCTCATCGTCCTTCTTGCAACCTCCGACCACTAACACAAGCACCAGCAGCACAAAAGAATAGGTCTTCATGACTTTTCCCTTTCTGATGATTTGTTGCAGGAAGCCCGGACATCGCTGCCCGGGCTTCGTGGGGTTGAGATCGCCTCGAGCGTCAGTCTAACCAGTGGACCATTAGTTCCCAGCAGGGGTTAGCTGTATTTTGGCTGCTTGATTGAAGAACGTGCCGTTAGGATCATATACAATCCGGCAAACAAAATTGAGATGGTATACCAGGCCATCGGGACCGTAGAGGGTTCCATTCGCTTTATAACCAAAGGCTCTGCGATTTGGGTTGTCCTGATTGTTGGCGAGAGCGTCATTGTCAGTGGTTATGTAATTCACGGTTCCCGTAGCTATCGGTGGGTAGATGCTGTTGTAAGAGTCACAGGGATTGCCAGCCCATTGACTAAGGGCCCAAACTTGAGCGGAAAAATCGCTGGCTTTTACTTGCAGCAGCTTCCTTCTCAGATCCGGGTCTGCATTTGGAAGGAAAAGTTGCTTGACGTCTACTCCATCCATCCCATCCTTTTTTGTTGCACAAAACGCCGCATAGTCGTTGATGCCGACTACTAGAACCAATCCAGAATTTGGATCATTG
>DAINBR010000074.1:0-11742 GCA_036732865.1 Bacteroidota bacterium
TATGTGGGCAAACTCATTATCGACGAGGTGGTCCTGCTCGTGGGCACACCGGGGAACACGCACCACCTCTGGATACTGGTTGCAGCGGAGTTTGGTCTTGCGGTTGTGTCGGACCTTCTCGGCCGCGCAGTTGCGCTGGTCGACGCCATCATGGGTGACCTCTTCTCGAATGAGACTTCACTGCAGCTGATGGATCATGCCGCCAGACTCGATCTCTATCACTTCGAAGATTCGGAGTTCTACGACAGGTTGGACAGGGCCCGCCGGCAGACATCGGGCCGGGTGGTCCTCATGTCGCAGGTGTTCGGTCAGATGCAGGATCTGGTGACGATTATTGTGCTCGGAGCAGGCCTCGTGGCGTTCAACCCCTGGTTGATCGTGCTCCTGCTGGTTGCGCTTGTGCCGGCCTTCCTCGGAGAGTCACACTTCAATGCACGGAGCTATGCCCTGATGCACAGGTGGACGCCCGAGCGCAGGCAGCTGGACTATCTGCGCTACGCGGGGGCGAGCGATGAGACTGCAAAGGAACTGAAGATCTTCGGGCTATCCGGCTTTCTCCGGGAGCGATACCGGACGCTGGCGGATCGGTTCACAAAGGCAAACATCGACCTCTCCGTCCGGCGTGCCGGCTGGGGGGGTGTACTGGCCATCGTGGGAAGCGGCGGGTACTACGCTGCCTACATCCTTATCATTGTCAAAACCGTGAGCGGACAGTTGACACTCGGCGACCTGACGTTCCTGGCGGGCTCGTTCAGCCGGCTACGCTCGCTGTTGGAGGGAGTTCTCGGACGCTTCACGGCAATTGCGGATGGTGCGCTGTACTTGAGCGACCTATACGAATTCTTCGAAATCGAGCCCCGCGTGAAATCTCCCGAGAATCCCCTTCCCTTCCCGCGTCCAATCCGTGAGGGGTTCCGGCTGGAGAGTGTCGGGTTCAAGTACCCGAAGAGTGACCGCTGGGCGCTGAGGAACGTGAGTTGCATTATCCGGCCCGGCGAGCGTCTTGCGCTGGTGGGGGAGAACGGTTCGGGCAAGACAACATTCATCAAACTGGTCACACGGTTGTACGATCCAACGGAGGGGCGGATACTGCTGGATGGACATGACTTGCGGGAGTACAACCTCGAGCAGCTTCGCAGGGATGTCGGCGTTATTTTCCAGGACTTCGTTCACTATCAGATGACCGCCTCGGAGAATATTGCCATCGGGCTGATAGAAGAGGCGGACAATCGTCCGCGAATTGAGCATGCAGCGAATCAAAGTCTTGCTGACACGGTAATCGCGCGACTGCCGAAGGGCTACGACCAGATGGTGGGCAGGCGATTTGAGGGTGGGATTGAGCTCTCTGGAGGCGAGTGGCAGAAGATCGCGCTCGCCAGGGCGTACATGCGTGATGCGCAGTTGCTTGTGCTCGATGAGCCCACGGCGTCGCTCGACGCGCGGGCAGAGTATGAAATCTTTCAGCGCTTCAGCGACCTCACGAAAGGACGCACCGCGCTCCTCATCTCGCACAGGTTCTCGACGGTACGGATGGCGGACCGAATTCTTGTGCTCCACAACGGGGAGCTTGAGGAGCAGGGGACACATGAACAGCTTCTGGCCGGCAAGAAGCGCTATGCGGAGCTGTTCCGGCTTCAGGCCGAAGGGTATGTCTGACGCATTCTTGACGGTATTCTGGCAGCGTCGCTGAAGGTTTCCGGTTTGTTCCTTCCGTCTGTGGTGAAGTACATCGGTGGGGTGACGGGTTCTGCTATCTTCCTGCCGGTTTCTGTCGGGATCCGTTTTCTCTTATAAAGTGAATCCATCGGGAGATATCTTGGAGCGGACTCCAAATTGCCGCGCGAAGGTCAGGAGGATGAACCGAACTCTCCGCCATCAGGAGGCCGATCGGGTGCCGGTCAGTGATTTCTTCTGGGGGAGTTTTGTCGAGCGCTGGCGCCGCGAGCTGGGTCTGGGAAAAGATGCGGATATCTATGCATACTACGACCTGGATTGGATGGTTACTGTTCCCAACATGGATCCGCACGTAAAGCAGTTTGAGATACTCGAGGAATCGCCCGGCCATGTGGTGCTTCGCACAGGATTTGAAGCAGTGATCAGAAAGCAGTTTGCTGACCCGATGCCGCGTTTTTTGAAATTTGAGACGGACACGCTCGAGAAAATGGAGTCGTTCCGATTCGATGACCCGTGGGAAGCCCGGCGGTATTTCAACGCCGGCGACAACCAGGTGGCCGGGGTTGGAGACGGTTTCGTGAGGAATTCGGCGCCATGGGTGGAGACCGTGAAGTCGCTCTACCCCGAATTTGCCGTTTATGGCAGCGTGTGTGAAGCCCAAGAGACGCTCTGGCGTATCATCGGATCCGAAAACGTGATGCTCTGGATCGGGCTCTATCCCGACGAGCTTGCGAAATTCATCGAACGGATCGGCGAGTTTGCTGTGGGCATCACACAAGCTCAGATCAAGGCGGCAGGGGGGAGGCTCGACGGAATGGTTATCTGGGGCGACGTCGCGTACACAAGGGATATGTTCTTTTCACCGCAGTACTGGCGGCGGTGCTTCAAACCCGTGGTCAAAGCGATCGTCGAGGAATGCCATTCTCACGGACTTCCTGTCATCTATCACGGATGCGGGAACGTGAGGAGAATTTTCGGGGATTTCATCGAAATCGGGGTCGACGCATACAACCCGCTTGAAGCTAAGGCAGGCATGGATGTCATCGAACTGCGACGACAGTACGGGCACACGATCGGGTTTTGCGGTAATCTGGACGTCGTCACCTGGGCCCATGGCACACAGGATGACCTGAAAAAGATGGTGCTGAGCAAACTGAATGCCGCCAAAGGAGGAGGCTACATTGCGCAATCGGACCACTCTGTGCCTGGAAATATTTCTGGAGGGAACTATGACTATGCCGTTCGACTCCTCCGTGAGTACGGGCAATATCCTCTGAAATTGGGCGAGTACGATATGGCGGACATCCACTGAGTCCCTGTTCGACAGTTGTCATGGGAGGAGACAGGGCGGTTCTTTTGCGGTTGACACTTATGACATTGCCTCTTCTCATGTTGTCACTTGTGATATTGTCCCCTTTGACGATAACCGTTGTAACGTCGTCCCTTTTGATGTTGGGCTTTGGATCGTTGTCCCTACGGACGTTGGGGCTTAGTAACGTTCTCCCCTCTGATCGTTATTTTCTTGACCCAGATCCTTTTAGCGGTGCTCCACCTTGACAATCCCCCTTCACATTTGTAACATTTAGAAGCACTATCCCATTCCTTCAGCGTTTTCTGCGCCGTTTGTTCAACTTCATATTACCAGGGAGCCCGTCGATGAAAAGGTGCGTGTGTGTCCTGCTAGGTATCCTCTGTCTGTCACTACCGACTACTGCGCAGCAGAAAGACAGCCAGGGCTGCAAAGACCACCCGCTTTTCCCGCGGATGCCGGAATATTGGATTCACAGCTGTGTCGAGAAGGAATTCAAGGCTCATGTTTTTACCATTGATGAAGGAAAGACACTGCAAGTGGAGGGCCAGTACTGGGAATTCAAGTACTATCCCATAGCCACCCTCAAATTCAAGCCGAGCGAGAGGCAGATTCTGCAGAGTTTTGAGACGGCCGTCGCTCAACTTGGGGGTAAGGTCCTTTATCAGAAAAAAAGCAGCGAGACGTTCCGGTTGATCAGAGATGATAAGGAGATATGGGTCGAGGTCTGGGCGGAGTACACGGGAAAGTACGGCCTCTTCGTTGTGGAGAAAAAGGTGATGCAGCAAGACGTTGTTGGCAATGCCGACGCGTTCCTGAATGCTCTCAGGACAGCCGGCCACGCAGCAGTGTACGGCATCTGCTTCGATGCCGGCAAGTCCGAGGTGAAATCTGAATCGGATCCGGCCCTTGCAGAGATTGCCAGACTCTTGATGGGCAATGTCGGCTTGAACGTATATGTGGTCAGTCACACTGACAACGTCGGGGGTCCGGAGGCGAACCTGAAGCTTTCGCAGGGCCGGGCAGAAGCAGTGATGCATGCACTGGAACGCAGCCATGGCATCGCTGCTTCCCGGCTCAAAGCGTACGGGGTGGGCCCATACGCTCCTGTTGCCACTAATGAGACGGAGGATGGCAGGGCAAAGAATCGCAGGGTTGAGTTGGTACAGCAATAGCCGAGTTCTGCCTTTCTGTCCGTTCGGGTCTTGCGGAGCAGTCAATAACGAGGTGCAACCATGTCCAGTATCGATCTGAGTGCGTTCGAGAGGAGCATCGTCGTCCGTCCACTCTGCATGGACGATTTCGACCGGATCGTGGCGCTTCAACTGAAATGTTTTCCGGGTATGAAACCCTGGACCCGTGAACAGATGGAGAGCCAGCTGACGATATTTCCGGAAGGGCAGATCTGTGTGGAGAATGCCGGAAGCATTGTGGCATCTTCGAGCAGCCTGATGCTCGATTTTGCCATGTACGCGGATTGGCACAACTGGCGGGAGATTTCTGATGCAGGGTACATACGCAATCACAATCCCGAAGGAAACACGCTGTACGGCATCGAGATCATGGTTGACCCTGAATTCCGCGGTATGCGGCTTGCCCGCCGGCTGTATGATGCGAGGAAGAAGCTCGCCCGCGAAAAAAATCTGATGCGCATAGTACTTGGCGGCCGGATACCCGGCTATCACCAGTACAAAGACCAGATGACGGCCCGCCAGTACGTTGACAAGATAATTAACAAGCAACTGGTCGACCCCGTTCTGACTGCGCAACTCTCCAACGGATTCGTTCTGGTTCGCCTTCTTAAAGCCTATCTGGAGCCCGATAGGGAATCGCAGGGTTACGCAACATTGCTGGAGTGGACAAACCTTGACTATCAGCCCGATGTGCACAGAATATTTGTCGCGGAAAAAACAGTCAGGATTTGTGCCGTGCAATATCAACTGCGCCTGATCAAGTGTTTCGAGGAGTTTGCCCGCCAGGCCGAGTATTTCGTGGATGTCGCAGGAGATTACAAGAGCGACTTCATTCTGTTTCCTGAGCTGTTCACGATGCAGCTACTGTCATTTGCGGAGCCGGTTCGTCCCGGACTTGCTGTCAGGCAACTTTCCGACTTCACGCCGCAATATCTTGATCTCTTCAGAAAACTTGCCGTCAAGTTCGATGTCAATATCGTTGCCGGCTCATTGTTCAACGTGGAGGAGGGCCGCCTCTACAACATTGCCTATCTGTTTCATCGCAATGGCACCATCAATAAACAGTACAAGCTACACATTACTCCGGATGAACAGCGCTGGTGGGGCGTGGAACCCGGAAATGCAATTGACGTGTTCGACACAGACAAAGGTAAGGTGTCGATTCAGGTCGGCAACGACATTACATTCCCCGAAGTGAGTCGCATTGCCGTGGAGAGAGGAGCGCAAATCATATTCGTTCCTTTCGCCGCCGATGAACGTTATGCCTATCTGCGCGTCCGCTATTGCGCGCAGGCGCGTTGCATTGAAAATCACGTCTATGTCATTATTGCGGGAACGGTGGGGAACCTGCCTTCCGTGGAGAACATGGATGTGCAGTATGCACAATCAGGGATATTCTCACCGGCGGATATGCTCTTCTCACGGGACGCGGTTGTGGCCGAATCCACCCCGAACATCGAGACCGTTATTGTCGATGATATCGACCTGGAATTGCTCAAGCGTCACCGCCAAAGTGGAACAGTGCTGAACTGGCGGGACCGGCGGTCCGACCTCTATGAAGTGCGCCTGAAAACCCCTCGCTGATGAGAACACGAAGCAGTCGCAACGGCATTTGCCGGTAAGCGCGCCGGGAGATCTCTGCATGAGGCCGGCCCTTCGCAATACCGCGGTAACACGGAAGCTCCTCTTTGCAGCGTGCTACTTCAGCGAAGGCGCACCGATCGGCTTCGTCTGGTGGGCATTGCCCACCAAGCTGCGCGCAGCCGGCGTTTCCGTCGAAACTATAGCGTCGCTTTCCGCCCTTCTTGTCCTCCCCTGGGTGTTCAAGTTCCTCTGGGCTCCGCTCATTGACATCGGCCGAACGCAGAAGTGGGGTTACCGCCACTGGATTCTGACTCTCCAGTTTTTCATGGGTGTCACCCTGTTGCCGTTGTTGTTCCTGGACTTCCAGGCGCAGCGAGATCTCTTCGTGGGGTTTCTGTTACTACACGCCCTGCTTGCAGCCACACAGGATGCTGCCATCGATGCCTACGCCATATCCGTCGTTCCCCCTCAAGAGCGCGGCTCGCTGAACGGCTGGATGCAGCTTGGAATGCTCCTCGGCCGGTCATTGCTGGGAGGGGGAGTCCTGCTCATTGAATCCCGCGCTGGAATGTTGTTCACCGTTCCTCTCTTGATTGCAGCAACGTGGATCTCCTCGGCGTTTCTCCTTTTCACTCCGGAACCCCCGGCTCTCCAACCTCCATCCGCACCGTTTCGGCAACGGGCACGGGATTTCGTGAACCGAATGAAGGGCATACTCGCCGGACGGACAACGTGGCTCGTGTTGTTGTTTGCGGGAACCAGTGGAGCGGCATTCGAATCGATTGGGGCTGTTGCCGGACCATTCCTTCTGGATCAGGGATTCAGCCAATCCGACGTCGGAATGTTTTTCTCAATACCCGCAGTGTTGGGAATGATGGGGGGTGCACTCCTTGGCGGATTTCTTGCCGACAGGATGCAGCGGCGCACTGCTGTCGGTTTAACTTTGATGCTCATAGCGGGAGCCGTCATCGGAATTGCGGCGGCGTCGGCGACCGGTGGTGCCGGCAGCCACACGGTTCTACTTGTTTTGATTTCGGTGCTCTATGTGTTCATCGGCATGTTTACCGCGTCTTCATACGCGCTCTTCATGGACACCATAGATCCGAGTCTTGGGGCCACACAGTTCAGCGCATTTATGGGAGCGACGAACGGTTGTGAAGCGTGGGCTGCATTTGCGGTGGGAAAGATGCAGGGTGCATGGGGCTACGCTGTGGCTTTTCTCTTCATGTCGGCATTGTCGCTTTTGTCTCTGCCACTCCTCAGATTCATGCGCGGAAATTCTGCGGATGACCGGAAATAGCGGGAATTCTTCGCCACGACACGCCTGCCGGCGTGCGGACACCTATTCCGAAAACCCTTTCAGGAGTGTTTTGAGAGTGGAGTTGGCACCCGGGAGCTTGAAGAGTGTTGCGGCATTCTCATACATGATCTTGCGCCGGTCTTTCTCGGGCATCCTGAGCTCCTCCATGAATTCCAGATACGATTCCATGGATGAGATGGGCCAGTCTGTCCCGTACAGCACTTTGTCCGGTTCGACGCCGTACGCCAACATTTCATGAATTTGCTTGTGCATGAACTCCTCGAACCGGTCCGAAAAATCACCGAGGACGAGGCCGGAAATATCCGTGAAGACATTCTTGTTCTTGTATACTACTTCCATGCAGTCGCGGAACCATGGGCTCCCGAGGTGGCAGATAATGAAATTGACGCTGGGATAGTCAACGGCCACCTCATCGACATGCAGGGGATGTGCGAACTTGACTTTTCCCTGTGGCGTGAAGGTATCACCGGAGTGGATCATGACAGGAACTGCATATTCTGCGGCCAGTTCGTAGACGCCCCGTAATTTCTCATCCGCCGGATAGAACGGTTCATAGCCGGGATACAACTTCAGCCCCCGTACGGATCCGTCACGTAGGTACTCTCGCAGTTCCGTCAGCTGTTCGGGGGATATGTGCTCATAGCTTATCCCTGCGACGATGAACACATTCGTGAGATCTCGTGTTGCGCGGACGACGTCCCGCGTAGAGGGGCGGCCCGGTGCCACCTTGTACGAAGTGAGCACCAGGGCGATATCGATACGGTTCCTGCGCATTTCGCGCTGCAGGTTATTCAGACATTCTTGCAGTGATTCGACTTCTTCGTCATGATAGTTGTTGACATGCGTGTGGCAATCGATGATATTCATCCCGTGTTCCGTCCGTGTCAAGTCCAGGGTTCTGGTGGCAAGCCCTATTTTTTCCACAACTTTTCCAGGATCCTCGAGGCTAATTCCTTCCCGCCGAGTCCGAAGGCAAGTGCCAGGGCGAGGCAGAGCGCTCCGAAGGAAATCTGGAATGCAGACACGAGTGTCTGGCCGCCGATTTCAAGTTGTTCAAGTGCAACCGAGATGGCAAAGAGCAGAATGGCCCACTGCGCGATGATGCTGAGGAATTCCGCTCCGACCAATCCGATGTTGTTCAAATAGGCGCTGGAGGCGCCGCGGACGAAACGGGCGAGGAGCGAGCCGAGGATCAGCAGCATCAATGCCACCACCACGTTCGGGATATACAGCAGGAACTTGTTGAACAAATCCGCCGCCCCCTGGAGTCCGAGGCTGTGCAACACGGCCATCGTCACGGTGAGCAGTATGAACCAGTAAATGAGATTGGCCAGGATGGTTACCGTTGTATACTGTATCCCTCCACGGATCAGAAAGTCCTCGATCCCCGTTTTTTCCGCCAGGGCATCAAGGCGTATTAACTTGAAAAAGCGGATCGCCCCCCGGCGGACGAGTTTTGCGATCAGCAATCCCGCCAGAAGAAAGATCACAGCTGCGAGCAACGGGGGACCATACACAGCCAGTTGCAGCCAGAACTGCTTCAGCGATTCAAGGAACTTCATGAGTTCTTCCATAGACCTGCTCCGGATATGTGCGCAACGAAGACTTGCAGATCGACAAACATGAGGATAAGAGAGAATTCCATCAAGGCGTCATGGTGAATGCAACGGACGCGGTCAGGTGCACACAGCGTAGGTAATGTGCAAAACGAAGCGACCACACGCAACGGGTAAAATGTGTGGATATCTGGACGCTAACTCTGAAACAGTTGATTTCCTACGAACTGGGGGTCACTCGTGAGGTTCACGCCGAGTTTCCGAAGTCCGGCCTCGTCACCGGAGGGCGGGATGTGGGTCAGGTGCACTTCGCACCCCCGGAGTTGTTTGAGTTTTTCGATGGCGAGATTGGCGGCCGGATCGCTTGTCGCACTGATACTCAGCGCGGTGAGGGTCTCTTCGAGGTCGAGACTGAGCATCGTGCGCTGCAGGATCTCCCTCTTGAGGTGAGTGAGGGAGGCGATGGTCGCGGGGGGCAGCAAATGGAGCGACGGAGGGAGTCCCGCAAGTTGCTTCACCGCATTGAGGATGAGTGCTGAGGATGAATGCATTTCCGGAGAGTTCTTTCCGGTAATCATCGTGCCGTCGGAGAGTTGCAGAGCAGCTCCGCAATACACCCCATTGTTCCCCTTCCCACAACTTTCCGCTTCCCGGGCGGCTTCCCGGGCAGGAGTCACGGTGCTCCTGTCTTCTGCCGCGACTCCAAGTTCCTCCATCAGCAGTTTTGCCCGCTGAACGGTTTCCTGATCGGCCAGGCCCATTGCATACTCGCACGCGTAGCGCAGGTAACGGCGGATCACTTCCTGTGTTGCGGCGGCGCGCACGAGCTCGTCGTTCACAATGCCATATCCCGCCCGGTTTACTCCCATGTCTGTCGGTGACAGGTAGAAGGAGGGTTTCCGGGTAATCTTCTCGATAATCCGCCGGAGGAGTGGAAAAGCCTCCACGTCTCGGTTGTAGTTGATCGCCGGCTGATTGTACGCTTCCAGGTGGAACGGATCGATGAGATTGAAATCCTTGATGTCCGCCGTCGCGGCTTCGTACGCAATGTTGACCGGGTGTTTGAGGGGAAGGCTCCAGATGGGGAATGTCTCGAATTTCGCGTACCCCGCATGCACACCTTGACGCCACTCATGGTAGAGTTGCGAAAGACATGTGGCAAGCTTTCCGCTCAGAGGTCCCGGACCCGCGACGACAACAATGGGCCGGGTCGTGGGGATGTACTCGTTGGCACCATACCCGGCATCGCTGACTACGGTGTCGACATCCATCGGGTAGCCCTTTGTGAATCGATGAAGGGTGACCCAGATGCCCCGCCGTTCGAGCTTGTTCTTGAAGAGAAGCGCTGAGGGTTGGCCGTCAAATCGTGTAATAATGACTCCCGTGACGCTGATCCCCCTCTCACGGAGATCATCGATGAGCTTGAGTGTGTCAGCATCGTACGTTATCCCGAAATCCGCACGCACTTTCCTCCGTTCAATGTCTCCTGCAAAGATGCAAAGAAGTACTTCGGACTTATCGCGCAAATGTTGCAGCAGGCGGACCTTCGCATTGGGGTCGAAACCCGGCAAAACCCGTGCGGCATGGTAATCGAAAAGGAGCTTGCCGCCGAATTCCAGGTAGAGTTTGTTCTCGAACCTCGTGACACGATCCAGAATTGCCGCGCTCTGTTCGGCGAGGTACCGTTCGTTGTCAAAGGCAACGCGTGGGGACATGGTGCCCGGTGGGAAGATGTCAATGATGTCTACAGGATACCAGTCGGGAAGCGCAAAGTCAATACGGGCCGCTTTCCGAGACCCTTGTTGCCTCATTTGAAAATTGAGTCGAACGACGACCTTGATTCTCCAGGTGCTATTCTTTAATATTCTCCGTCTTTGAACAGCGGATGTTCGTCGTTTTCGGATGAACAAGTCATCCCGTGTTCTAGTCCCAACATTCCTTAGTGCACACACTACCTATGAAGAAACCCGTAATTCATCTCATCTGCAACGCTCATCTCGATCCGGTCTGGCAGTGGCGGTGGGAAGAAGGCGCTGCAGAAGCCGTCACCACGTTCGGCATTGCCGTCCGCCTCTTGCGGGAGTTTCCGGCATTCGTGTTCAATCACAACGAAGCAATTCTCTACCGCTGGGTGCAGGAATACGCCCCGGGGCTGTTCAAGGACATACAGAAGCTCGTCGCTGAAGGTCGCTGGTGCATCTCAGGAGGGTGGGATCTGCAGCCGGATGTGAATATGCCGGGCACCGAAGCGATCATCCGTCACATCGCCGAAGGGCGGCGGTTCTTCTCCGAGAATTTCGGAGTGCGGCCCGTGGTGGCGTACAACTTCGACTCCTTCGGCCATAGCGGGGGCCTGCCGCAGATCCTCTCGAAGGCCGGTTACAAAATGTACATCCACATGCGCCCCGAGCAGAAGAACCTCCCGCTTCCCTCGGACCTGTACCGGTGGCGGGGGGTCGATGGATCCGAGGTTGTAGGGTACCGCATGCCTATTCCTACGTACAACACGTTTCATGACCGGGCTGTTGAACGGATCCGGGACGTGATCGACATCGCCCTTCAGCTCAACCGCGACACGCCCGTTTTCTGGGGACTTGGTGATCATGGAGGAGGGGCCACTGCCCGGGAGCTCGAAAAGATGCATGAACTTATGGTGCAGGAGACCCGCGTGGAGATCATCCACAGCTCCACCGAGCGGTATTATGAGGCGATCCGCGATCTGATCCCGGAGCTGCCCGTCGTCGAACGGGACCTGCAGCGTGTGTTCACCGGATGCTACACCTCAATGTCTCGATTGAAGCGGCGGATGCAGCAAAATCTCGGGGAACTGGTGCAGACGGAGGGCTTGCGTGCGGCGACATGGTGGGCGGAGGGGCAGGAGTATCCTGGCGGGCAACTTCGCGATGCATGGCGCGATCATCTGTTCAACGACTTTCATGACATCCTTGCCGGTTCCTCAGTGGAGTCAGGTGAACAAGATGCGCTCGATCTCTACGGGCATTCATCAGAGACTGCCAGACGGCTTCGTCTTGGGGCCGTGTCGGGTTTCTTTAGAGGCAGTCAACGCGCAGTACAGATCCCGGTAACAGTATTGAACATGAATCC
>DAINBR010000075.1:0-6894 GCA_036732865.1 Bacteroidota bacterium
ACCTTCGTGCGGGTGAGCGCCGATCTGATCCGGCAGAAGCTCCCCTTCAATGAGATCCTGCAGCTCCTGGTCAACGACCTGGAGAACCGCACCCTGCGCGAGGCTGTCAAAGATATCAATATGGAGCTCAAGCAGGGTAAGGACAGCGAAAAGGCGTTCGTCAAGCATGAAGCGGTGCTCGGGCGCTTCACGGCACACATGCTGGGCCTTGCCTCCAAGAGCGGGAACATGGCCGAGATCTACGAAAGCACGGCGAAGTTCCTGGAGCGGCAAACGCAGTTCAAGAAGGACCTGCGCAGCGCGCTGATCACGCCCATCGTGACGCTCATCGTGTTGTTCGGGGCGGTGGTGTACTACGTGGCCTATATCTTCCCGGCGACGGCGAAACTCTTTGTGAAATTCAAGATCGACCTGCCGCCAATGACGAAGGCGACGCTCGCGATGAGTGATTTCCTCGTGGACAACATGCTCATCATCTTGGTGTTGTTCGCCATTCCGACCATTCTGCTGGCGAGGTTCCTTGCGACAGAGCGCGGCCGCCTGCTGCGCGATCAGTACATCTGGCGCGTGCCTGTCATCGGCACACTGTTGCAGAAAACGAGCATCGAGATCTTTTGCCGCGTGTTCTATGCACTGTACAGCGGCTCGGGTGAAAACATCGAAGTCATCCGCATGGCCGCGGAGGCCTGCGGCAACAAGTACATGGAGGCCCGGGTCAAGGGCGTTGCCATTCCCATGATGATCCAGAAGGGAGCCGGCATTACGGAGGCGTTCGAACAGACGGGGGTGTTCACACGAACGGCAATCTCGCGTTTTCACTCCGGCGCGGAAACGGGCACGGTGAAAAATACCGCCCTCCAGCTGGCCGAGTACTATGAAAAAGAAACGACGTACAAGATGCGGAATGTGATCGAGTTTATCCAGCTCTGGATCTCTATGGTCATTATGATCGTGCTGACAGCCCTCACGATTGTGTCCTCTGAGACGGCCACCATCCGCCCGAAGAATCCTGCAGCCGGCCAGGCAATGGAGCTGCGCATTGACAAACCCCTGACCTAGCCCACAGACGGCACGATGCCACCCATCGATATCACGGACAAAATCGGTTTCGCCCTCCTCAAGAAGGGTGTCATCGACTACGAAACGCTCGAGAAGTCCCTCAGGGTCAAGGACTCCGAAGAGAAGAAGAACAGGAGAAACCTCGGCCAGATCCTGGTGAATGACTTCGGCGCGGACCATGATGCGGTGTTCCGCGAGGTGGCAGACCTATACGCATTCCGCGAGATCTATCTCGCCGATGAACGGACCGACCGCAGCCGGATCGATTTCATCCGGAAGTACGTGGATGCGCTCCCGCCGAATATCCGGGAGCTGGTCATGCAGACCAAGATGCTGCCGCTGAAGTTCGACGAGAAGCAGGCGGACAAGCTGATCATCATCGCTTCCGATCCGACCGATCGACGCATCCCGCTGATTGCACGCGAATTCAACGCGAAGAAGTACGAGATCGCCTATTGCCGGCTCAAAGACCTGCAGGCATTGCTGGAGCAGGTCATCCCGCCGGAGAATGAATTCCTGCGGCTGCTGGAAGTCAGCCAGGTCGGCATCCAGGTGAAGGAAGAGGAAGATGAGACCGCACTCGACGAAGATGCGCTGGAAGCCGAGATCAGCAAAAGCGCACTCGTCAGCCTGGTGGAAGGTGCACTCGTCGAGTCGGTCCGGCAGGGTGCAAGCGATATCCATATCGTCGCGAAGGAAGGGAACCGCACGGAATTCTGGTTCCGCGTGGACGGCGCCCTGAAGCTCTGGCATGCCCAGGAAAAGACGATGCCGGAAGCCATTGCCGCGGTTGTGAAAGACCGGTCAAAGAACGTTGACCGCTTCGAGCGGGAAATGACACAGGACGGTTTCATCCAGCGGCTGATCGACGATCACATGATCCGCTTCCGCGTCTCGATCATGCCGATCGTCGGCATCGAGTTCCGGCACAAGTATGAAAGCATCGTCATCCGCGTGCTCGATGACCGCAAGGTCATCACCGATCTCACCAAGCTCGGGCTCATGGGACCTTCGAATGCATTCTTCCACAAGGCGATCGAAAGGCCGCAGGGTATCGTTATTCTGACGGGGCCCACCGGGTGCGGGAAGAGTACCACCCTGATCGCTGCGCTGCATCAGGTGATCGATCCGAGCGTGAACGTGTTGACGGTAGAGGACCCTGTGGAGTACATCATCCGGGGAGCCCGTCAGCTGCGTATCGGTCCCAAGATGAACTTTGACCAGGCCATCCGCGGCATTCTTCGTCACGACCCCGATATCGTGCTCGTCGGCGAGATGCGTGATAAGACAACCGCAGAAATCGCCATCAAGCTTGCGAACACCGGTCACCTCACGTTCTCCACCCTGCACACAAACGACGCACCCAGTGCAATCTCCCGTCTCTACAAGATGGGGATTGAGCCGTTCCTGATTGCCTACGCCATCAACATCATTGTCGCCCAGCGCCTGGTCCGCACCATCTGCAAGGAGTGCAGACGCCCGCTGGAAAAGAGCGAAATCGACAGGGATGTCTACCTAAAGTTCGGCTTCACCGAAGAGGACCTGGAGCAGCACACTATCTACGAGGCAGTCGGGTGCGACAAATGCATCGGCGGATACAGAGGACGTGCGGCAATTCACGAAGCCCTCTACTTCACACGGGAAATCCGCAATCTCATCGCGAAGGCCGGAGATGAGGTCGACGAGGAAAAACTGCGTGACCAGGCGATCCGCGATGGCATGTGGACACTCCGGCGGTCCGGCATCGAACGTATCAAGCTGGGCCAGACCACACTTGAAGAAATCGCGGCAGCCACTACTGACGACTAGGTAAACACGCATGGGACTAGGACAAACGCTGTTGACAGTCTTCGCATTGGCCTTGCTCGGGACGGCGATCCTGATGATGAACTTCACCGTATTCGACAGCGGCACGGCGATAGAGACGTCGGAGTACTTCATCATGGGGACGTCCCTGGGCATCTCTCAGCTCGAGAGTGCGTCAGGGAAAGCCTTCGATGAGAAGACCGTCTCCGCCGATATAGCTTCGACTGCCGCACTCACGGTCGTGCTCGGCAAGGAAACGGGTGAGACGGAACCGACCTTCGATGATTATGATGATTACCACGGTCTCGCAAAATGGGTGAACGGCGACAGCATCAACTTCCGCTCGGCCAGCTTCCTGGTCAGGGATTCCGTGGATTATGTGACGATATCGGGAAACACGGTGACAGCATCGGCGTCACGGACGTATCACAAGCGTCTCCGCATCTGGGTGTCAAGCCCGTCCATGCGTGATACGCTCAAGTTCTCATCAGTGTACAGTTATTGGTATTTCCGCTAGCCCTTGCAGAGGAAGGCAACATGGGATCCCAGGTTATCCTCGATGTGATCGGTTCGTTCATCCTGTTCGGATGGTTGCTGCTGTCGACGATACGGGTGGGGACGGCCAACTCGGAAAACATGCAGACCTATGGCGGCGAGCTGCTCGTACAGGAAAACCTCGTCGAGATCACCAGGCTGCTCGAGTACGATTTCCGCAAGATCGGCTACTGCAAGGAACCCAACCACCTCCCCGATCCGACCAAAGCCATCGTCTTCGCCGATTCCACAAGGATCAAATTCCTCACCGATGTGGATGCGGACGGCTCGGGTCCGGACGGCGGTATCGACAGCATTCTCTACTATCTCGGACCGGCAAGTGAACTGGCATCGACGACCAACCCCCGCGATCGTATGCTCTACCGGGTTGTGAATACGGCATCGCCGCTTGGGGCAAATCTCGGCGTCACGAGCTTCGTACTGCGGTACTATGACGGCCAGGGGATTCCGATCGCGTCGCCGGTCACCGGCGCGAATCTCCAGAAAATACAGACAATCCAGATCTCAATCATCGTCGAGAACACCGTGGCCGCGGAACTCGAAGAAACTGCACCGATCAACCAGCAGTACTCATCGGCGTTCTGGCAACAAATGCGGTTGTCATCGCGCAATTACCGGAACAGATAAGGGGGAGATGCAATGGGCCGCGCTTCATTACTTCTCGTGATGGGATATATCACGCTCCTCCTCCTGAGCGGTGTGCTCATGTCCGACATGAGCGTGCAGGCGTACGAGAATGCGTTGAGGTACTATCAGGGGGTGAAGGGCCGGAATATCGCAATTGCCGGTGCAAACTTCGCCGCCAACTACATATACCAGTATCCGCCGAATATCAACGGCAACGGCTGGTTCCACGGATACGCAACGCCGGTGGCGTTCGATGGAGGGACATTCACGGTGTCCGTCGATTCGACCAGCAGCATCGATCCCAATACCGGAGAACGGCGCCTGACGGTTCGCTCGACCGCCCTTTACGATGACAGCACGACGACAGTGATCGTGACACTGCGTCCGAGCAACTTCGCCAAATTCGCGCTCTATGCAGGTACTTCCGCCGCCGCCGTGTACTGGGCAACCGGCGATTCTGCATTCGGGCCTGTGCACGTTCAAGGGAAGCTGAAGACTCATGGCACCCCGTACTTCGGGGGGAAAGTCACCACGATCAACGGCGTCGACAGCACATCGTGGTCCGGTCACCCGATCTTCAACGCCGGAGTCGAAAGCGGTGTCAACATCCCGCTCAACAAGAACTATCAGAGGTTGCGCGACAAGGCCGCGACCGGCGGAAAACTGTTCACCGGCAACCATGACCTCTTCTTGAATTTCAAGGGCGACTCGATCACCTGGCGCCGTGGCTCGCATCCGGACACAACATCGCTGCTCTCCACATTTGCCCCGAATGGCGCGATCGTGTTGAACAACAGCAACGGTGTTGTTCATGTGGAGGGAACGATCAAGGGGCGCTACACCGTTGGCTCCCTGGACACCCAAAGCAGTTCTCGGGGGAAGATCATGATCGACAATGACATCCGCTATGCCACGGATCCCCGCGTCAATCCCGCGTCCACAGATATGCTGGGCATTGTCGCGCACAATAGCATCACGATCAAGGACAACTCGGCGACAAGCGGACCCAACTTCACGGTGATGGCGGCACTATTCAGCTATGCGAACACCATTCAGGTCGAACACTACAATTCACGACCGCTCGGTATCCTCTGGACGCTGGGTGGATGGACCGTGCAGGACCTCGCTGCCACTACAAATTCGTCAATCACGAGGGGATTGTCGGTGAACATAAGGTTTGATGAGCGATTCCGGACGAGTTCTCCACCGTACTTCCCCACGACGAATGCCTATGAAATTCTCGCGTGGTATGAATAGTGGGGAATATTGTAGAAATGGCCAATAGTAGCCGGACGGTGTGCTGAAGGGACGAAGAAATCCCGCAATACCCGGTGTAACAAGGAACCCGGGATTGTGACCTCTGGCACAGCAATTGATCTTTGAGTAAAGACGCAGCAGGGCATAGGAGACGATGGAGACTGCATTACGGACATTGAAAGAGGTTGCGACGAACATTCCCGATACGGCACCGGGGATGGAACGTCAGATGCTCATTGGTGACCTGGTTTCCCGGATGTCTCCGGCCGAGAGGACTGCACTGCGCAAGTTGATGGATTCGTACCTGATGCGGATGCCGCGCGCGAACGCGTCAGACATCGATATCGGCGGTTACGGCACAGCCGGGTCCGTGTGGTACCGCATCTACGGCGAGAAGCGCCCGTGCAAGGAACTCGGCACGTTCACGCTGGATGAGTTCAACATTCTGATACAGACCATCCTGATCGAGCGGCAGCGGCTCTTTCTGTATGAGAATCGCAACCTTGACTTCTCGTACAGCATCCTGGACGGAGACAGGATGTTCCGGTTCAGGGCGAACGCATCGTTTGACCTGGACCATCTTGCGTTGAATATGCGCGCGATCAACGCGGTGATTCGCCCCTACAAGAACCTCGAGCTGCATCCCAATGTCACCCGCGTGCTCAGCCTCAGTCACACGACGCAAGGATTGGACCTGATCACGGGGATCACGGGATCGGGCAAAAGCACGACCCTGGACAGCATCATCGATGCAAACAATCACACGGTTGACGGGCACGTAGTCATTATCGCTTCGCCCGTCGAATATGTCCACATGCCGGACCGGTGCATCATCCGGCACCGGGAGGTCGGACGCGATGTCCTGGGATTCAAAGACGGAGCCATCCAGGCGCTGCGGCAGGATCCCGATATCATCGTCATCGGCGAGATGCGGGATCCGGATACGATCATGACCGCGCTGGAAATCACCGATAGCGGCCACAAGGTGTTTTCCACCCTGCACACGGCGTCGGCGGTCGAAACTATCGACCGTATCATCGGTGAAGTCCCGCCGATCGAGCAGGAGCGTGTGCGCATCCGCCTGGCGGATACGCTGAGCTGCGTCATGTCGCAGAAGCTCGTGCCGAATCTTGAGGGGAAACTCGTGCTGGCAAAGGAAGTGCTGGTCATGATTCCCTCCGTGCGCGCCGCAATCAAGAATAACAACACGGGGGAAATCTACCAGATGATGGCCGAGTCCGGAGATCTGGGCATGATCACCCTCGAGCAGGATCTGAGGCGACTGTATTTGCAGAAAAAGATATCGCTGGAGAACGCCATGGTGTCATCTAACAACAAACGGCGTTTCCAGCAGCTCCTGAATATGTCGCCCACCGGCGACTAGGCGGGAGAGGAATTCACAACGGAAAGATACACCCATGGCGACCGCAAAAGGACGCGGCAGAACCGTAATCGGCTTGTTCGTCGACGGGCTCGACGTCAAGCTGGCCCATCTCTCTGTGCAGCGACGGCACATCGTCATCGAAGAACTTAAATCGGCGACGCTGGCAACAAAGTTACAGGACAGGAAGGTTCTCGACGAGGTGATGG
>DAINBR010000075.1:6904-11657 GCA_036732865.1 Bacteroidota bacterium
GGCTACTCAGGCCGACGGCGGCGACGCATTCAGTCTGCCCCTCTCCCCCGCCCCGGAGCAGCCTTCGGAGACAAGTCGCGAAGACAACAATGCCGTGCTTCTCGGCCTCATAGCCAACTATCCGCGCAACAGGTATTCACTGACGTACAGTCTGGCCGAGCCCTCGATCTACTACCATCAGCTCGAAAGCGATTTCGGTTTGCGCGGCAAAAAACTGAAAGACCGCATACTCAACGAGCTCAAGTCCGTCCGCGCTTTTCAGCCGTCCTCGGATGCCGTTGATGCGATCAAGACCGATGAGGGGAACCTGCTCTGCATCGTGCGCGAAGACGGGATGAGCCTGATCAACTCCCTTGATGACATCAAGACGTACATCGGCAACCGCCTCCCGATGATCTCCGCGATCGATAGTGCGGACGTCTCCTTCATGAACCTCGTGCGCGCGAACTATGAATTCGAGCCGCAGGAATTCTCTGTGCTGGTTTACGTAGGGGCGGAGTTTACCCGGCTGATTTTTATGCGGGGATGCGAGTTCCACCAGTTCGCCCCGATTATCGGCGAAGGGTACGACTCCCCGAATCTGCAGAACACCGTGTACAGCCGGCTCCTCCTGGAGCAGGACAACCTGGCCATCCCGCATCTTCGCAGAATCATCCTGGCCGGAGAATCGAAACGCATCGGCTTCAAAGAGTTCCTGAGCCAGCAGCTGCCGGATCAGGAAGTGGACTACCTGATGACGCCGCGGCTGGATTGCAGCAAGCTGGCACCCGAACAGCAGGATACGTTGTCGGAGTATGCCGTGCCGATCGGTGCGGCAATGAAGGTCCTCGATCCGAGTAATCCCCAAGTCTACAACGTGAACCTCCTCCCCTCGACAGTGCGTGAGGGGCAACGCATGTTCAAGCTGGCATGGCACGGCTACGCCCTGATGGTCGCGCTCTTTGTCACGACGTTCCTCTTTACCTGGCAGATCTCGGGCAAGGCGCGGCAACTGAGAGACCTGGGGGATGTGCTCACGCTCAAAGAAAGCCAGCGGGCCGAGAATATGACGCTGTCAAACTCCATCTCGGCGCTTGAGGATCAGCTCACCCGCTACAAGGTTTCCATGGCCCTGTATGACAGCCTGGTGCCAGGCAGTGAACGCTGGAGCAAGGTGCTGACCCAGATGAGTCATGGGGTGGATGACCTGAATTCCATCTGGCTCACGGATCTGACCGCGGGGAGGGATCCCGAGATGGTGGTGAACGGGTTCACGACCTACCGGACGCGCATTCCGCGGCTGTCCGCACTCTTCGACAGCTCCGTCCTGGAGGAAGTCAACGTGCAGGAAATCCGAAAAGAAACGGTGTACAAGTATCGCATCAAGGTACCGACGCTCATTGCGGCGGCAAAGTAAGAAACCAGCTCACGGAAAGGAGCGACGGTCGTGTCGTATAAATTACGCAACAGTATCGCCCTCGGGGTCCTGTTGTTCCTGATCTTTGCCGTGGGAACGTACATCCGTGCGTTCAACCTTCCCCAGCGCATCACGGGCGTGGAAAAGGAAATCGCAAAGATCGATGAGGAGCTGCAAAACACTCCGAACCTGATCAACCAGTTCAATGATCTGAGCGCAACGCTGACAGATACGCAGAAACGGTGGGAGGCGCGGAACAAGGATATTCCCCCCGTGGATATCACGGCGCAAAGCTATGCCTACTTCAGCCGGCTAATTGACCTGAGCGGCGAGGTGAAGCTGGATATGCTGTACACCGGGACGACGGCGCTGAACAACTACGGCTACAACGTCTACGCCCTGAAGGGCGAGGCTCTGTTCAGCAATCTCTATCGGTTTATCTGGTATCTGGAAAACGACCGCCGGTTGTACAAAATCCACGACATCGCACTGAAAGGTCTGGAGATCCCCGCGACGGAAACGGATGAAGGTGGCGTGGTCGTGACCTTCGACATGACCGTACATGCGTATTTCTCTTCCATCTCCGAACTCTCGAGCTCCCTCGGTGAACGGTCGATCAATCCGAACCACCTGAGCGTTGACCCGTTCATGCCGGTGATCTCTGCGGGACTTCCGCCGAACTTGAATGATCTCGTAGAAATCGAACGCTCCGACCTGAAAGCCGTCATCCCCGGAAAAGCGTTTGTCCTGGATCAACGCAACGCGATTCGAACGATGCAAGAAGGGGATGAGGTGTATCTTGGTTACGTCACGAAAGTCGACCCCCAAGGCGGCCGGCTCGAATGCACCCTGAACAAGGGAGGCATCATCGAGAAGGTGGCGCTCAATATCCGGTACGGCCCGCAGCAGAACGCTCAGACACGATAGGATCGAGGAACTCATGAACGCAAAAGCAGCATATGTCGTCATCGCCCTTGTAGCGGGTGTGATCTGCGTCAACGCACAGGGCGTATCGCAGGCGGAACGCAAAGCACTGCGCGAGTACACGCCGCCCCAGGAGCTTGTCTCCATATCACCCACGACCCCGCTGGACAAGGCTCTGGCCGCGATCAGCGAGGTCAGCAAGAAATTCACCAACAAGATCATCATCGACACCGAACGGCGGACCATGCCGATCAATGTCGACATACAGGGATTCCAATGGCGTGATGCCCTGGAAATGATCTGCCGGAAGAACGGCCTCACCTTCTCGGAGTATGACTCCTACATCCAGGTGACCACCGGGACGCCGAGCGAAGGCGGCAGCGGGCCGCTGACCGAAGGCCGGCCGGTGGGCGTTGCAGCCGGTGCAGTGGAGATCATGAAGGAAGTCGCATCATTCCGGAGCCGCGAGATAAAACTCTCTGCGGTGTTCTTTGAGGTGGATCTCAGCCGCGCGGAAGAAGTCGGGTTGAACTGGAGCTTCATGAAGAGCACCAAGGACTACACCGCGGCAGTGAATTTTTCCGGCGGTGACATGCTCAGCAAAAGTATCTTCGAAGCGGATATCACTCCCAAAGTGTCCTTCGCCAATATCAACGTCGTGGCACAGCTCTTCTCCGACTACAAATTGGGCGAAATCCTGTCGGGCCCCACGCTCATCGTCCGGTCCGGAGAGAAAGGCAGAATACAGGTCGGCCAGGACTTTTCCATCCGCGAGCGGGATTTTGCGGGGAACCTGATCGACAAATTCTATAGTGCCGGCACGATCGTCAATGTCAATCCGCAGGTGATCGTTGAACAGGGTGTGCCGTTCATCCATATCGCCGTCGATGTGGAACGAAGCTCCGTCACGCCGGGGGCAGTGAGCACTATCATCAACAAATCCCAGGCACAGACCAATCTCCTGCTTCTGGACGGCGAAGAGACCATCATCGGCGGCCTGTACAATACTGAAAACCAGACCATCCGGACCGGTGTCCCGTTCCTGAAGGACCTCCCCTGGTACGTCCTGGGGCTGCGATATCTCTTCGGCTATGACAAGGACGAGTCCGTGAAGAAAGAATTGGTCATCCTGTTGAAGGCCGAACTGGTGCCCACGCTGCAGGAACGCATCACGCAGCGCGTCAAGACCGAAGATCTCTATTCGCGCTGGCGCGAAGAGCAAATGAAACGTGAACGGAGTATGCACGGTACGACCCAGAAGTAGGACGAGCATGCGCTCAACTCATTCATACGATTACGAGGATTTCCGATGAAACGGATCGTTTCAGGAGTGGTCGCAGCAGCTATCGTGGTCTGCGCGTTAACGATGGTGGGCTGCAATGAAGACGAGTCGGTGGCTTCACAGGGCGAATGCGTCGTCAGCGGAGTCTGTCTGGATGCCAGCACAAGTGCGTATCTGGCGGACGTTGCGGTGCAGGCGCAGAGCGTGTCGGCGGGAACTCAATCCGCGACAACAGATGCAAGCGGAATCTTTAGCGTGACATTCTCCACCGACAGCACAGGGACAGCGACATTCACCCTGAAAAAGACGGGCTATCGCGATACGACGTTTACGGTGACGCTGCAGCCCGGAACCGTCGTTGCCCTCACGCTCCCGTTGTCCCCGAAATCCGTGGTGAATCCCGGGGGAACGACAAGCGGGTTGGCACAGACAATCACATTCCTCGGCTCGACTGCGCAGGAAGTATCGGTGTACGGCGTGGGAGGGAAAGAAACAGCGATTCTCGGCTGGGAGGTGCGTGACTCTCTCGGCCTGCCGATCGATGCTGCTCATGCGGTCCAGCTGCAATTCACATCGACCAACGGTCCCAATGGAGGGGAGTACATCTCTCCGCCGGCAGTGACCACAAATCAGGTCGGCCAGGCGTTCACCACGTTCAACGCAGGAACCAAGGCCGGTGTTGTGCAGGTGACCGCTTCCACTACTGTGGGATCGCGGCCGATCAGCTCCAGCCCCGTTCGTCTCGTCATCAACGGCGGGTTCCCCGTGCAGTCGCACTTCTCCATCTCGGCAGAGCGCCACAATTTCCCGGCATTGGGCTGGGTGGGGAAGACCAATTCCGTCGGTGTGCTTGTCGGGGACATGTACAGCAACCCCGTGGCCCCGGGGACCGCAGTGTACTTCCGCAGCAGCGCCGGCGTGATTCAGCCCTCGATCTTTACCAACAAAGACGGATTCGGGACGGTGGTCCTGTATAGCGGCAATCCTGAGCCGATGGGCACCTATGCCGCTCCGGCATACGGGAACGGATACCACTTCGTCGTCGCGCGCACTCTCGGCCAGGGAGGAACCGTCGTCGAAGACAGCACGCTTATGCTCTGGAGCGGACTGGGCGAGCTCAGCGGTGTAACGCCGACCTCATTCGACATCGG
>DAINBR010000076.1:0-11501 GCA_036732865.1 Bacteroidota bacterium
AAAGCGTAAACCGCGACAATCTCCGCTCACAGGGCAAGTTCCAGAACCGCGTCGCGGACTATGAGGATCTTGCAGATCATCTGCACGGGCTCGGCATCGCATGCCATGCCGGATATATTCTCGGCCTGCCTTTCGACACGTCCGCAAGCATAACACAAGATATCGCCGAGCTTCAGCGCATCGGCTTTGACTCTGCCTCGTTCTATATCCTGACGCCGCTCCCCGGATCAGCGGATCATCAGCGGTGGTGGCGTGAGCGCCGATGGCTGGACAAGGATTTCAATACGTATGATTCAGCTCATGTTGCCGTGGCGCCTGACCGCATGACCCCCGAAGAATTGATGCAATCGTACCGCAATGCATGGACTCAATTCTATTCCATCGAACATATGGTCAACGTGCTGAAGGTCTGGCGGCACGACCGGTCTTATTATTGGAACCGCTTGTTCTTCTTCACGGCGTATTCCTACGCGTCACGGATCGAGCGCCTCCATCCGATGAATTGCGGATTCTGGACTGTGCGACACCGGAACGACCGGCGGCCGGGTTTTCAACCAGAAGGATTCTTCTCGTTCCACTGGCACCGGCTCCTGACCATCACGACGAGGCTCTGGGGGATCGTCAAGCTCTTCTTTCAACTCGAAGAGGTCTGGCTTCGGAGCCGTCCGAAGAGTAAAGCGGAAGATGCGCTGTACGACCTCATCGCCAGCACGAGGCACGGTGTCGCTGACTGGCGCGGCCTGCCAGCACGCGAACTCGTGGTCCTCTACCGGCAACTCCGCGACCAGATGCCGGAAGTCGAAGTTCCTTCAGTCGTACGCATCTGGCTGCGCAAGCACAACCCTCTGGTTGCCGCTCACACCAGGGCATACGCACAACATATCTGGCAGCAATGGTATCTGCACGTCTGGAATCCATTCAGGTGGATCGAGCTGTGGCTGTTCGAGTGGGTGAACGGTGTCAGATTCCTTAGGCACCTTCTTAATGAAGGAAGATAGGACGCCGGGACACCACATCGTTGCGCAACAAGAAAGTCCTGATTGTCGAAAAGGAAAGAAAAGGAAATCCGGCCATTCGTGGCACAAGCTGCCAGGAAGAATGACTATGAAGACACAGACAACAACCAAGGCGACACACCGGGGCGTGGAGATTGTCGTGATGTCAGACAGAATCGGGAACCAGACCATGTTTGTGTGCACCAACAGCAGGACCCGTGACAAAGTCGAGGAAAGCTGGTTCGCTACGCAAGGCGAGGCAATCGCGCATGAACGGCACCTGATCGACAGGATTTTAGACCCATCATAGCGTTGATTCCCAGTCACAGGATTCGTATGCTGAAGTATGGACTCCTACCCCCAATCTTCAGTACCATAGACAGGAGTTGTTTCTGAGGTTTCCGGGGACAGCACTGTGGATTAGCCTGCAGCCCGCGATCCATTTCATCCACCACGCATCACAACACGATAATGAGTCTACGTACCTCCTTCTGCGTCTTCAGCTTTTGCCTGCTGATTTCCTATCCGCTGAATGCACAAAACTATCCCGATCAACACTATGTGCTCCGGATAGACTCACTCGTGCAGTATATCGAAACAAATGACGGCCTGGAACTCAGCGGCGACGGGAAGCGGTTGCTCCTCCAACCGGACCGGACAGATGGATATATTGTCCTGAGGCCGCAGTATGCGCAGCAGCCGTTCAACCATGGCTTACCATCGTGGAATGGTTCAGCACCGGAGAACAGCAGCTCGTTCAAGATCCAGATGCGTTTCCCCTATGGTACCGGTTGGTCGCCCTGGTTGACCGTCGGATTCTGGAGGGCGAATGTATGGAGCGCGTACGGGTCGACAGGGTATGGGGGCGGCCTGGTCGACTATGATTACGTGAAATTGAACTCCTATGTGAGTGCATGGCAATTTAAAATCATCATGACCCGCACCGGGGTCGGCCAATCTTCACCGACCCTGTACAAGTTGAGTTTTGCCGTGAGCGATTCCCGAACCACCTCGTCGTTGGATTTCAATCAGATCCTGAATGACAAACCCGCGGCGATTCTCATACCGACGAATTTCATCTATCAATACGACGTCGACCCCGACATCGGCGGCAGCATCTGTTCTCCCACATCGGTCTCAATGATCCTGCGCAGCTACAATATTACCGTGGACCCCCTGCAGTTCGCACGCGCAACCCTCGATCCATGGTATAACATCTTCGGCATCTGGCCGAGGGTTGTGCAAAACGCCGCTGAATACGGATTGGACGGCGCCGTCACGCGGTACCGCACCTGGAGCCAGGCAAGGGGGGTCCTCGCGAACGGAGGACGCATCGCCATGTCTGTCGGCCTGCCCCTCTATTCGGGTCACCTCATGATGCTCGCCGGATTCAACACCAATGGTGACCCCATTGTGCACGATCCTGCGAAATTCAACGGATACTCGTACGTCTTCAACAAGAGCGACCTCTCCCATTCCTGGTTCGACAAGGGGGGAGTCGCCTACACATTTTTCCCGGACGAAACCCAGGTCGCTTCGGCCGACCAAACACCGGTCGATGGATCATTGCCCGATGCATACCGCCTGTTCCAGAACTACCCCAATCCTTTCAACCCGAGTACGACGATTCAATTCTCTACTGCGGAGTCACAATTCACGACTCTGAAGGTCTTTGACCTGCTCGGGCGGGAAGTGTCCTTGCTCGTCGACCAGAAGCTGGAGCCGGGCGTCCATTCCGTCACATTTGACGCGTCCGGCCTGCCGAGTGGGGTCTATTTCTACCGGATGGAGGCCGGCAACTTCGTCCAGACCATGAGGCTCGTGATTCTCAAGTAACCCGATCGGATCCGCGTGACTCAGGAGTCCCCCATGCGAACACGTCTCCTCCTTGCGGTTCTGATTCCAACCTGCGTGGCCGGCGCCCAACATCTCCTTGAAGCCGGAAATGTCGACGGGGCACTGCCCGTTGTGAATTTCGGTGGCGGGCCTGAACGGGAGTTTGCGGAGCTCGAGAAGTATCGGTCCTTGGCTCAGCGCCGGAGTGAATGAGATCATACTGTTTGATCCCGAAATGCGAGCCGCAGCCCCACTGAAGACGCTTCCCGTCATGCGCTAGATTGTATTTAAACGTAAAAATGTGTTTCTTCTGCCAGAGTTCACCACCTGCTGTGTGGCACACCTTATGTCTACCGACAGAGGACGCTGCGACAATGAGCCCGCTTCGCTGGTTCCTGCTCTACATCATGCTGACACTTCTCTGTTGTTCCGCGGAGGCCCAACAGGTCCTGCAACCCGATTCTCTGGGGTTGCCGGGCGACAATCTTAACCTCTATGCGGTGCTGGAGGTCTTCCAGGAATGTCCGACCCTGGAAGAATTTGAGCGGAAACTCAATTCCGAAGATCTGAACATCAACAACCTCGACCTGGATGGGGATGGGAATGTCGATTTCATCCAGGTGGAAGACAACGTCGTCGGCACTTCGCATTCCATCGTGCTGAAAGTGGCGATTAACAGCACTGAATGGCAGGACGTTGCGGTCATCCAGGTTGAAAGAGACGCGAACGACAGGGTGCTGATCCAGTTGATCGGCGATGAGGAATTGTACGGCAAAGACTACATCATCGAGCCCAACTACGATCAGGACTCCGAAACAGCCGAAACAGTGACTCCAAACCCTGGCTACGTCGGCACAACCTCAAAGACAGTAGTTGCACCCGATGGCAGGACGATTGTCATCCACAGAACGACCACCGTGGAGGTTGCACGCTGGCCGGTCATCCGGCATATCTACATTCATCTGGATCGACCCCGTTTCTCTCCCTGGTACTATTCGCACTACCCGCCCTGGTGGCGTCCGTGGAGACCCCACTTCTGGCACTACTATTGGGGATATCACTACCACCACTATTATCACTACTTCGGGCATTACCGCCGCTGGCACGATTACCGCAGTCCGGAGGGACACCATCGCTATTTTGCCAAGTTCCGCTGTCGATCTCATTTTGTGTCTGACAGAAAACGGAAAGGTGCTTTCACGGAAACCTATTCAAGGCCCGACTTGAGGAAAGAAGGGATCGCCCGGTACGAAAGGACTCGTCCCGGTGGCACACGTGCGATCACTAAACTACCGGCACAACCTGCAACAAAAGAGCTCGAAAAGAGCAGGCCGGCGGCGACCACCAGAGCACCATCCAAAGAAGCCGAGAGAAAAGCGCCGGCAGCAACCACCAGAGGACCATCGAGAGAAGTCGAGAGAAAAACGCCGGTCACCGCACCCCCGGCAACCGGGCCTGAGCGGCCCCGGCAGGAGCGGGAGCGGGCGGTCACCCCGAAACCACCGACGAGAGAAGTCGAGAAGACCACACCCCCAAAAAGTAGCGCACCCCCGGTGACCAGGCCGGCTCAACCCCGGACGGAGCGGGAGCGCGCTGTCGCTCCTAAACCTCCGGTAAAAGAGGGCGAGAAGAGCTCACCCGCGGCAACACCGCCGGCAGGGAAGAACGAACGCGAGAAGCAGAATCCGCGGCGCTAGAAACCCGGACCCGGGAATCAAACCAAAACAAGGCCGGGGGATTTCATCACAGGGTCCTCCGCAGCACGAAGTTCTCGAACATGCCGTATCCGACCGTCGAATAGGAACTGCCCGATGGTCGCCCCTCTTTCGCCCCAGCCTGGAACTGTGCGGGCCAGGCCCGGCCGAGTGGAGGATTGTTATGATGGGGACCGAGCGTGTTCTTTAACGAGCCGCATACCGTGACGGTTATTTTGTTCGACCCGGCTTTCATGGCCCCCGTTACTTCCAATTCGTATGGAGGCGACGCGATAACCCCCGCGTCCTTTCCGTTCACGGTCACGTGCGCTACGACACCATTCCACTTACCCAATTGCACGGCAAACCGGCGGGACTTGAGTTGACCGGCGGTCACATCGAACGACTGAGTGTAGCTCACGCCATCGGCGTAGAACGGCATTCCCTGCGCATTCCATGCACCCGCGGACAACATCTCAGAGGGAAGAATCCGGAATCCTCTCACGCTGCTCTCCAGAATGAAATCACCCAACAGATAGATCGGTTCGAGTTCGGTGTGGATTGTGAAGGGTGATGAAGTAACGGTCAGTGTATTGTTCCCGTTGGTGACCAGTCTTCCGATATCATACACGCCGAATGCCTTGTCCAGCCACCATTCACCCTCCAGCGGTTGAACCGGTTTGCCGTTCACAGCGATCCGGAAAAGCTCCGGGCGTTCGACGACGGCACGCATCGATTTCTGGTTTACCTCTTCGGCGAGGGAGAAATGGAAGGCGGCCTCAAATCCGCTCGCAGGGGCAAAGTTGTCCTTGTCGAGAATCGTCCGCTTGAATTGCACCGCATTGTCCCACGGATTCCGATCGAGCCCGTGATGCTGGTATGCCTTCTGCTGGGCCTGGTAGAAGTAGAGATCGATTTCCGTCTTGCCTCCCAGCGTGATGTCGCAATAATCAAGTGTCAGGACATTCGGCGCAACGCGACTTACAACGGCCGGTCCGCGGGGAGGAACGTCAACCCATTTTTCGGCTGCTGTCGGTGGAACCGGTTCCCCCGAACTGCGGAGACAGAGCAGCAGACTCCCGCCCGGTGGGATTGAAAAGTCGATCGCAAGCCGTTCTCCCAGCGCGGTGCAGGGGTAAGGAGCAGCAGTCCCGGTAAACGGATCCCATCTCTCACACGAGCGCCCGGGCGCCTCAACCTGGCCTGAACGGTACTGGCTGCTGTCGGTGTTTGCCAGGAAAAGTATCTCGCAATCCTCCAGCGACCGGCGGTGATGGAAGAGCATGGGAATGGTCGCCGTCTTGCCGGCGGCATCACGGAAGGTCAAAATCGGAGGAGAAAGCCTGTTGATGATCTCCAGCACGCTGTCCTCCTTCGCACGGACCCACAGTTTGGAATATTCCTTGACCAGGGCCTTCACGCGGTCATTTGCGCCCCCATTGATGAAGCCGGGAGTTTCGTCACAGCAGATCACATTGCCACCGTTCGCCATGTACTTGCGGACAAGAGCCACCGTTGCTTCATCGAGGTTCTCCGTGCCGGGAGGAATGACTACCAGGTCATAGACCCGCTGCCCGACCACAAAGTGCCGGCCTCTTACACGGGCATGGTTGCGGAAAATGTCCTCGCACCCGAGGTCATACTCAATTTGTGCGGCCTCGAGGCGGTTAACAAAATTCTGAAATCCCTGCCCGATGGCATCAACCTTCGGGTTCGACCACTCCGGCCCGGCGTACATCCATGCGGTCGTTGTTGGCTCTAGGACCAGAATCCTGTTGCTCTGGTCGCCCGCGCAGAGGGCGACACTCAGCCGGCCGAAATAGTCTCCCATCATTCCGTAGAACTTCCACCAGGGCTCATGGTACGAAAATGAGAGCGGATGGTCGCGCTTTCGCGCCCCCTTGATCGTGACGTAGGAAAGGTGCTGGTCCATGAAATTCACACCCAGGGCATACTCCCAGTCGCCGATTCTCTTCTGGTCCTCAAACGTCAGATCCCATCCTGATGCGCCGTAGGTTTCGGAGAGAGTCCTCTCTTTGCCAAGCTGGTTCGCCACACTCCGGATTTCCTTGACGATGCGCGCATTACCGAATTGCCCTTCTACATCAGCGCGGAATTCGTTCATCAACACATCGATGCCGGGCATGTGTGCATACGCCGCACACGCCATGTTGTCGGGGTTCATCACCGGCTTGGGCCACACGTGCTCCCAGTAGTGGCCCGTTAATTTCAGGTTATTCTCCGTGCAATAATTGTAGTACAACTCGGCCCACCCTCTGATAAAGAGATCCAGCAGCGTTGCGCGAAAGTTGTGACGCACTCTGCGCCAATCTCCTGATTCCTCGAAAAGCGACGGGAGGCTGGGCCTCAGGTCGTAACCCCATTTCTGTTTGAACCTGTCAAACATTGCGGGTGTGTAGTTCACGACTTTCGCGTCAGGTTCGGAAGCGGGCCGCATTTCCGCTTCATCCTGGAACACACCGGGGACGACGGCCCCGAACTCCTCGCCAAATGCGCGCTTATAGGCGTTCATCGTGACGTCGATGAATTCCCGGGTCACTTCCGGTCGCATCACGTCGACATATGTGAACCCGCCGTGCCATGGCTTCGGTTCCTCGTGTATTAACGTGAAGATGCGGTATTCCCCCGGACCGAATTGCCGAGCCCCAAGCTGAGAAGTGATGTCGGTGAACCCGCTCGAATCCCCGGCGAGCACAAGAAAAGGCCGGGTGTCAAATTGGGAAGGGAGCTCCGTCGCCCCCGTCATTTTGAGTCCCGTCCGTTTCGCATCGGGCATTCTCTCGGGAACAATGCCTCCAGCAAAACCTGATGGGTAGGAGTTCTCGTCGTAAATCCAGACCTTCATCCCGAGTTTCTTGCCCGTCTGCACAGCGTGGCGGCAGAGTGAGATCCATTCATCCGAGAGGTAGGGCGTGATCAGTCCGGGCCGCGGATGGATGAAAACACCACCAATCCCATGTCGCTGCAGATCAGCCAGCCCTTCATCAATGGATCCCGGCGTCATGAGATCATTCCAGACCCAGAGCGGTGTGCTCCGGTAGTCGGGAGGCGGGAACTTGAATGCTTCGAGTGCTTTGCTTGCAGTCGTGAGCGTATTTCTCTCGACGGTCATTTGCGCCAGGCCTCCGGCATAGTAACCAATGAGACAGGGGAGAAGAATTGGAGCAATTTTCAGGTGCAGGGGCTTCAAAGGCAGGTGTATCGTACGCAGGTGCATCAGACGTAACTGCATCAAACGCGGTAGAAGTGTCATTGCATCCTCCGGTGCGGTAATCGATGCGGATGGGGGATCGGAAAAACTCCGATGAAAGATCGTCAATTTCACTAACATTTGCACGCACGGCTGCTGGTTTTCACAACGAATTGCGCCGTGGATTTCCCCCGCTGGGGGCTTCCGGCAGAATTTCTCAATGGAACCTACGGGGGCGACTTTTCTCAGAATTCCCGGCTCGGCAATTGGGCGGTTGATTCTATCCAGGGCGAGAGTTAATTTCGGAATGACCGTGATCGCTGAATGACCATGAACGTCAAATGCCCATGAATGCTGAACGACCATGAACTCCTCTCCGCTGATGTTGCAGGGAAAGACTGTCCTTATCACGGGCGGCACGTCGGGCATCGGGGCCGCGGCTGCTCTGGAGCTTGCGCTGATGGGAGCACGCACTTACGTCGTCGGCAGAAGCCGAGAGCGATGTGAGAGCACCGTACGTCATATCAAACGGGTGGGCGGCAACCCTGACGTTGAATATTTCCGGGCCGATCTCTCCTCTCAAACGGAAATTCGCCGGCTGGCCGATGACTTCAAACGCAAATCCGGCACTCTCGACGTTCTGGTGAACAATGCCGGTGCGGTCTTTGCGAAACGCGGTCTGAGCGCCGACGGGCTGGAAATGACATTCGCGCTCAACCATCTCGGATACTTCCTCCTCACGGTCCTGCTGCTGGATCGACTCAAAGCGGGTCCTTCCGGAAGGATCATCGTGGTTTCATCCCATGCGCATGAAAATGCAACAATGGATTTCGACGATCTGCAGTGCGAGCACCACTACGAACGGCTAAAAGCTTATGCACAATCAAAACTTGCAAATCTCTTGTTTACGTATGAGTTAGCTCGTCGACTGCAGGAAACTTCTATCACTGTGAACGCGCTTACGCCAGGGGCTGTCGCCACGCGGTTAGGTAGCAACAACGGGTGGTTGAAAGCGAAGGTTCGGAACCTCGTCTATCGCGCGAACGGTAGTATGGTAAGTCCGGAGAGGGGGGCGAGTACGATAGTTCATCTCGCAAGCTCTTCGAAAGTCGAGGGTGCCACGGGGGGGTATTACAGAGATTCGAAGGTTTCTAATTCGAGCGACGCCTCGAGGAATATTGGAGACGCCCGCCGACTCTGGGATGTGAGCGAGCAGCTTACTGGCGTCACCTCGGTGCTCCTGGGCATTCCTGCTTCTGACGGCGTCCTGCCTCATCCCTGAGAAGTCTCCGGTTTCCCGCAGGAATTACACTCATGGGTGAAAACGTTATACTCCGAAGGATTGAAAACCTCAAATCCCTTCATGAAATGCAAATCTCGGCTGTGGCACTATCTTTGCAGAAACTGTAAACGATATGCATCTGTTTCTAAGAGGTGGGCCCGAAAGGCTTGGAGTCTTTCAGAAAATATGGCAAGGGAGTCTGATATGAGTGCAAGGGCACTTCTCTCATTGAGCGCAACGCTGGCGCTCCTCATTGGTTTGTCTGGATGTTCCAGCGACCCACCAAGCGCCCGGATTTTCAATGAACGAGCCACCAAGGCAAATGTTCAGCTGAAGTTCCAGGATGGTAACACCATCAATATCAATGATGTAGCTACCGCTGCATCAACAAATTACCAGGATATCAATACCGGAATGTGCGTCGCGACAGCTACGATCCAGAGCGAGTCGGTCTCACCTACGGCTAGCTTCAATGCAGAAGAAGATATGAACTATACGGTGGTGGTGGTCAACAGCACCCCCCCCACACTCAGGGTGGATGCAACGGATAAATGACCGGCTCAACTCGATGCTCGCCCGGGGCGGCTTCCCGGACGAGCATTGAGCAAATGGTTGGCGTGGCCCGATGCTTCGGTAGTGCCTCTTCTATGCCTCAAATGAGTCCCTCTGAAAGATGTGCTTCACTGCCTCGCTGACTGCTTTACTCGAGATCCTATTCGAGGCCACAGAAAAGCCCATATTTGAACGGTGCCCCGCAGCACGAGCCGGGCATTCGCTCACAAATCTAGCTGGTTTCTTGTATTAGTACTCTGCCTTCTGTACATTTTCACCGGTGCTGGCTCCTGCTAAACCATTCTTGTCTTCTTCACCTCCAGCGGAGTCTGCAATGGCGAAAACCCCGGATGATGGATCGCTGAAAGATGGGGACAACATAAATCAGATCCGCGATATTCTCCTTGGCCCCCAGAAAAGGGATTATGACCAGAAATTTGACAGGGCTTTTGCCGACGTCTCCGTACAGGCCGACAGGGGAGTCGTGCAACTTGAAGGGAGAGCCATCAACGAAATCCAGCGCACACGCGCGGAGGCGATCGCCAGGACACTGGCCCACGAAGCTGTCATCGTGAACCGCATCACGCCGGATGCCGGGCCATCCTTTCCGGTCTTCACCGCCTTGCGTGCGGGTGAGGTCGCCAGAACTCTCAACCGGGTGGAAGGAGTGTTTCTCGAAACGCAACAGACCGGTTCCGATCTCTCCGTTTCGGGTTGGATTGCCAATGAAGATCTCCGTGGGAAGGTCGATGCGATGTTTGGGGGCATCCCGGGACTGCGCACCTATAGGAATTCCCTCCTACCATGATCCTTGCCAAGATCTGTGTTCTCGGAGATATCTCTGTTGGAAAGACCAGTCTCATCCGCAGGTACGTCGATCGTGAGTTCAGCGATGCGTACCTCTCGACAGTCGGCGTGAAAATCAGCCGCAAGTTTGTGAAGCTCGCCGGTGTTCACGATGAATCGCCGCGAGAAATCCAGATGGTGCTGTGGGACCTTGAGGGCGGATCCACGTTTCACGATGTGTCGGAGAGCTATCTGCAAGGTGCTCACGCCGCGGTCATCGTCGGTGATCTGACTCGCCTCGATACCATCGACCGGATCGAAAACCATCTTGACCACTTCCTCAAAGTGAACCCCCGGGCATGGGCCGTCGTCGCGTTGAACAAATCCGATGCCCTTGCGGAGAAGCCGGATCTCTCATCCAACTCCTGGGATTCACGAAAGGCGGTGATTCAGACCATGTGTACCTCGGCGCGGTCGGGCGGGGGAGTGGACCGCCTCTTCGAGGAAATCGGATTGCATCTCATCAGCGAGCACACCGATGGCCCCGCAAGGTGACTCCTTCCAACGGCGCGTGGGAGTCGAACACCTCCTCGTAGACAGGGATCTTCGTATTGTGTCTCTTTCTGAGGGAGCTCCCTGCTTCGCCGAAGATCCCGCCTCGGCAGTTCCCGGCGAAGATGTTCGCCTGGGTTTTCCCGAGTTCGTGGGGGCCGAGAGGGACCTCCTCGATCTCCTTCTCGGGCAGAGACTCTCCTGGTCCCTGACCGCAGTGTGCCGTTCTCGTGTCGATGGGGAACTCATCTATCTGGATATCTCCGCGGAATCGTTCAGGAAGTCAGGCGATGCGACACCATCGCTCGTCATCACACTGGAAGAGGTGACGATGTGGATGGAACAGATACTGGCCAGGACTCAGACAGCCAACGATGCATCGCTCCTCCTCCATTCTTTAACGGCGTCCAAGAAATACATCGAGAATATCCTGGATGCCATGGCCGATCTCCTCGTGGTGACGTCGCCTGACGGCATCATCACTTCGGTGAACCGGACCGCTCTGAGGCTCTCGGAATATGCCACACCCGAGTTACTCGGAAAACCCATCACGCTGCTGGTCCCTGACCTCCCGCTTGAACCTGCCTTCACCG